>JANMNM010000131.1:0-69500 GCA_031373905.1 Gemmatimonadaceae bacterium
GATTCCGAGGCGCCTGTCTTCTTCTCCCTGGACAACGAACCCGACATCTGGCACGCGACCCACAAGGAGATACAGAGCGACGTCGGTGACAACGTCGCCGCACCACGCGTGCAGACCTACGCCGGACTGACCGACACGAGCATCGTGTACGCACGTGCGCTCAAGGCGGCGCTGCCAGGAGTCCAGGTGTTTGGACCCGCCGTCGCGACGTACGCCGGTGTCGTGACCGCCGGTCGTTATCCGACGCCAGATCCGCTTTTCGGCAACCAGAACTTCTTCGACGTGTACCTGAACCGGATGCGGGCTGCCGAGGCCGCAACCGGCAAGCGGCTCCTCGACGTTCTCGATCTTCATTGGTACCCGGCGACTGGCACACCAAACGGCGAGATCATCAATGACTACGCCGTGCAGGATGCTGCGATGATCCAGCGCCGCGTACAGGCGCCGCGTTCGCTCTGGGATCCCACCTACGATGAAGGCAGCTGGGTGTCAGGTGTCACATCGGGACCCATCAGGCTGATTCCACGACTCAAGGCACAGATTACGGCAAGTTATCCCGGGACGAAGCTTGCGATCACCGAGTATTACTTCGGCCGTGGCGGCGATATCTCCGGAGGCGTCGCTCAGGCTGACGCGCTCGGCGTTTTCGGGCGCGAAGGCCTGTACGCGGCAGCGCTCTGGCCACAGGCGCAAATATGGGCTCCGCCCTACAATGGTGATGGGAAGAAGGCATATGCATACGTCTTCGGCGCGTTCCGGCTCTTCCTCAATTACGATGGTGCGGGGAGCCGGTTCGGCGACATCGGACTGCGCGCGGTGACCTCGGACGCCACCGGCACCTCGGTCTATGCGAGTCGCGACGGCAGTGACAACATCGTGGTCATCGCGATCAACAAGGGCACGCAGGCGAGAACGGCAACGCTGGCGTTGAGCGGTGGCGCGGCAATTCGGTCTGCCAGGGCATACGCAATGTTCGACGGGTCACCGAATCCATCGCTGCAGGCCGCGGGGCCTTCGGTCACGGCGGGACGAATCAGCTACGTCATGCCGGCGATGAGCGTGAGTACGATCGTGTTGACGCGGTGATGAACAGGGTGTTCAGCCAGGCAACGCGTTGACCCATCGCCGAATGCAATCAAACAACAGTGCGCGCTGAGCAGTGCTCGAGAACACGTGATCCGCTGATCGGAGCAGTTGTGATTCGATGTATTCGGGTTGCACACCGGTCCCCAGCATCTCGAATACCTGCCGTCCCGAGTTGATGCGGTTGTATGCGCCTCCGGTGTAGATGAAGAGCAGCCGGGTACCGCGGGCTGTCATTATTCCGATGTCTCGCGCGAACTCCGCCTGCGTCGGCTGTTCCCGTTCGAAAACCGTGGCGCCATCCGCTTCCGGCACGATGCGGCGCTCACCGCGCACGAGTCGGCGACCGAAGCGCAACCAGCGGCCAGGCTGCAGCGGCCGGACAACCAGATGGCGCACGTGGTATAATGTCGTGGGATACGCGTAGCCGTCGATGAAGATCGCGCCCTTCACGCGATGATCACGTGTCGCCGTCGCGTGCGCACTGTCCACTCCTGAGCAGAGCCCGAGCAGGACGAACTCCTCGATGCCATAGGCCCGTTGCAGCCAATCCATCGCATCCTTGACATCGCGCCTCGCCCTCATTGCCGGTGTGTCTCCGTCCTGCAGCATGGCGCTATCGCCCATGCCGGACAGGTCGAAGCGCAACACGAAGAAGCCTTCGGCGGCAAGCGCTCGTGCCATCTCGACATAGAGACGGAACGGACCGATCCGATGGTGCATGCCGATGTTCGACATCAGCACGGCACGAGCCGGTCCTGCCCGCGGCGTGTCCGGCTCGGAGGCAACGCCGATCAATCCATTGGCCGGACCAAAACAGACGGCCCGTTCACTCATGCGTTCCTCCGCGTCAGGAACGCGGTGATCCGGGCGGGGCCGTTGTGCGCGAGCAGCACGTCGCCGGGATGCCCTCCGCCCTCGTACAACACGGGATCTTCCACCAGCATCGATGAACTCTCGATGCCGTCCCTCGCGAGGCGGCGCTCAAGCTCGTCGAACGCCGGTGTCCAGCGCGCGGCAATCAGCAAGACGTTCGCATCGTGACAAATGGGTTCCAGACGAAGGTCGACAGCTCCGGTTTCGGCACGCAGCGACGCGGGAAACGCGTACCCCATCAACTCGTTCGGGTGACGGTCGTCCGGCTCCGGAAAGCTGAGGAGACCCAGGCGACGTCGCTCGACCGCGTCGAGTGAGTTGAGATACTCCGCCCCCGAGACCACCGGCTCCCACAGCACGAGCTCGCGGACCTGAACATCGCGTGCGGCCCTCAGCGCAAGCGCCGCACCAAGTCGCATGCCGACCAGTGAAATCCGGCGAACGCCCGCAACATCCCGGAGTTCTTCCACGGCAGTCGCGATGTCGCGCGTCCACTCCGCGAGGGTGGCGTCGGCCGAGTCACCGGCGGAGTCACCAGTCCCTGAGTAGTCGAACCGAAGCACGTGGAAGCCGGCAGTCGCAAGCATGGTGGCCAGCTTGCGCAATGCCCAATACGTCTGGCTGTAGTCCTGTGGCGCAGGATGGCAAAGCACCACACCGGCGTCAGGAAATGTGGCCGTCTCCGGCGGATGGTAAATGCCGAAGAGCTGTCGCTCACCTCTGCCGAAGAAGTTCGGAACGATGGGACGCTCCCGCAGGGGCAAAGTTCATCTGAAGTGTTGCACCGTTCGGGACACGACCGAACGCCGTTCGCGCACTCAGGCGGCGGGCAGCCCAACCGCAGTGAATACGTGCTCCTGATCGACGCTGAACCGCACGTGAAGCAACATTCCGGCGCTGACCTCGGGGCTCAGCGTCTGCACCAGCCGCATCAGCACTGTCCCAGCGCCGGCATCGATATTCTCAAGCTCCACGGCATCGAAGTCGAAGAACGTGCCCGTGATCGGGCTGAGGCACTTGTACACGCTCTCCTTGGCCGAAAAGACGGCCGTCACAAAGAGTGGCCATGTCATTGAATGAGGCGGCACTCCTGTGCGACGGATCGCCTCCATTTCGGGAATGATCCGGGACACGATCTCGTCCGCAACCTCGGCGGTCATCACCCGTTCGCAATCCACACCAAGGCCGCGCCAGCGGTCGATCGGCGCAACCACGGCCGCTGCGAGTCGTGCGGAATGCGTGATGGAACCGACGACGGCCGGTGGCCACACCGGAGATCCATGCGCGCCTGTGGCAAGCGCCTCGCGACGATTCGGGAAGCCCGGCAGCAGGGCGGAGATCGCGCGGGCCGCGCAATGCCGTCCCGCCAGGTACGATCGCACGCGGCGTGGCACTGCGCGGCCCAGGGTTCGAGGTACGTCGATCCGGCACACTTCAACATCGGCGCCGCAATCATCTCCGACACACTCTTCGAGCGCGACAGCGTGCGCGTGGCCATACTCCGCGAGCGGCAGCGGAACTTCAATTCGCCTGAAGCGGCGCTGCATGTCGTCGACGGGCAGCGAGTCTCTGGACGCATCCGTCATTTCCGGATCTGCAGCGAGATTCGCGGTCTCAGGGTCACGCAAGGGAACGTGCTCCACGACAGCGCGGACACACGCAGCGGAAACCAACCTCTGTGAAACACCTGTTTCCACTGTCTCTCATCACCTCGCTCCTGAGATTGCGTTGGCACGCCGCCGCGGACTGAGCACGGCGTGGCATGCGCAAACTAACTTTGATCGACGACGAACGTGTCCGGCGCGAGCTCTGCACAGACTCATTCACGCGCCAGCGACAATCCCGGTCAACCGAGCGGGAGGAGCTGCTGAACTGGGTCCAGTAGCCGCTGGAGTCCCGGCCGGCTGACGGTCATACTCGGCCGCTGCCTGCTCCAGGGTGCCGACCAACAGCACCCGCGGATTAAGTGATCTCCCTGTGCTTCGTCGTATCGCCTCAACGACACGAAAGCAGAGGAGCGATGTCCCGCCGAGTCGGAAGAAGTTGTCGGCGATGCTCACCTGCGCGATCCCAAGGATCTCGCGCCACGTCGCCGCCATCATCTCCTCGCTGGGTGATCGCGGCCCGACGAACTGCGCGCGGCCCGAACCGGGCCTGAATGGCGAGACGAGCGCGTCGTAGACAACCGATCCCGATTCCATTCTCGTCAGCGTCGGCACTTCGACAATACGCTGAGGGACACACCTCCTCGGGAGCAGCGCGCGGACCGATGCGCGGAGTTCAGTGTCAGTGTATCGCACCCCAGGTCGAGTCACGACGTACGCCACGACTCGCAGCGCGCCGGAAGCGTCGGGGTGGGTGGTCACGGCGACGTCAGTCACGGCGGGGTGCGTGAGCAATGCAGCCTCGACCGCGTCTGCAACGGCGGCTGCCCCGTCGATCCACAGCAGCGAACGAGGACCATCAAGGAGTTGTAGCCGACCATCAGGCAGAAGACGCGCTGGCAACATCGGTGCGGCACCCGGTCGCTCGTCATCCCGATGCAGCCATCCTGGGAGTCCTACTGCTTGCCTCGTCCCCTCGGCGGTACGCACCTCAAACCGCGACGTGGCAATCGCAGGCCTCAGGCACGGGTGCGCGTCGTTCGGCAGCAGTTCACCCACCGCGCCAGCGCCGCCATCGGCAGGATCGCCGAAGAGCATCATGGCAGACGACACCCTGTCGGTGAGGGAGGCGATCAGCAATGCCGACGGCAATGTCCCCGCAACGACCACCGCCGTGAAGCGCGATGCTGGAGTCCAACGTGTCGCGCAGAGTGCGCGCCAGGTTTCTGCCGTGGCGAGCATCACGGTCGATCCCGAATCGCGAAGCGACGTCGCAAGCGCAGCGCCATCCGAGCGAACGTCACTCGGCGCGATCACCAACGTGGCGCCACTCGTGAGCGGAATCAGCAGCTCAAGGAGCGCGACCGGCGCTGACGCCGCCTGTACCGACAGCAACACCTCGCTCCCGGCGAACGCAATCGCCGAACAGACATCACGAATCTGCTTCCGCATCGTCGCGCCAGTAATCGGAAACGTCACGACGTCGGAACCCGATGGCATGTACGATATGAACACAGGCTGACTTGGCGCAGATATCGCGGGCCAGACACCGTCCCCCCCTGTCGCGCCTGTGCGCGGGATGGAGTGGGTCACGATGCCGTTGATCGGAGCACGTCCAGCCTCGCCGATCAGCGCTCGTGCGCCCGTGCATCGAAGCACGCGCTCGTGATAGGCCGGCGGGTCATCCAGATCAAGCATGAGGAACGGCGCACCAATCGTCATCGCGGCAAGCACGGCAACGACCCGATCGATACCCGGCGCAATGGCTATCGCGACGGGGGCGGACGTGTTCATCCCGTTCAGGCAGAGCGATGTCACCGCAGTACGCACTCGCGACCGCAGCTCGGCGTAGCTCACATGCTCGTGACCCGTGCGGATGGCAACTCGTGACGACTCCATCCGCGTCCAACCGGATAGCGGGTCCTGAACCTCCTCGTCTTCGACTGCCACTCCCGCCTTCTCCGCTGTCCCGATCCACGCCGCCGAGGTCGAGAGGTCGATGCTGCGGAGCGGGCGGCCTGGATCAGTCATGGCGGCAAGCAGGAGCACATGCAGCTGCGACAGGAACAGCTCAGCCGATGCGTTCGCGAATACCTCCGTGCTGTAGTCGAGAACCGCGGTGAGGCCATCACTCGAGTCTCCGATCCAGAGAAGCAGATCATTCCGGGCAAAGAGCGCTGGCACTCGTATCTCCTGCACGCTCAAGCCGGCGACCTCCACGGATCGTTCGCGTGTATCCTGCATCGAGAACAGCACCCTGAGTGCCGGCACGCGAACGCCGAGCCTTTCGAAGGGCAGTTCCTGATTGCTCGCCGCATTCAGGGTCACATCCTTCACAGTCCTCAAGAGGTCTGCGAATGACGCGTTCGGATCCACACTGGTCCTGAGAAGCACGGTGTTCGCAAATGGCCCGATCACATTCTCGAACTCGGTTCGCGTCCTCGCGCGCATGGGCGAACCGACGACCACATCCTGCTCCTGCGTATATCGATTGAGCAACGCAGTGTAGGCAGCGAGCATCACCATGAACAGCGTGGCTCCCTGTTGTCTCGCGAACGCACGCAGGCGATCCGCATCCGCTCTGGAGATGTCAAAGGCAACCTCGGAGCCAGCGTGCGACGCGTTCTCCGACCGCCGGTAGTCTGCCGGCATGGAGAGTTCACGCAGTTCACCCGCAAGTTGGTCACGCCACCACTCGCGCCGTTGTCCTGCTTCCCTGCCCTCGAGCCACTGCGCCTGCCACGACGCGTGGTCCGCGTACGTGGCCTCGAGCGTCGGCAATGTTGGCTGGCGGTGAGCCGCTTCTGCCTCATAGCGTTCAGCCATCTCACGGACAAAGAGGTCGAAGCTCCAGCCGTCCCAGATCATGCGGTGCTGGATCGTGAACAGGAGATGCACGCTCGGCTCGAGCCGGACCAACATCGCGCGGCACAGGGGGCCACTGCTGAGGTCGAACGGCGTGAGCTGCTCCGCGCGGAACAGCGCCGCGACTGCCTCGTCACGGCCACTCGGATCGAGTGATGAGATGTCGTGGATTCTGAGGAGAAGGCGACCAACTGGGTCGACGACCTGCTGTCGCGCACCACCAGCAATGCGAAAGCTCGTCCTCAGCGCGCCGTGACGTGCCACGATGGCGTGCAGTGCACGCTCGAGTCGGTCAACGTCGAGCGCGCCGCGGAACAGCCATGACGCGCTGATCGCATTCGCGGCACGCTGCGCGGGCTGCAGCTCTTCCAGCAGCCAGAGCCGCTCCTGCAGCACCGAGAGCGGGGCGACACGCCGGTCTGCCTGATGGGTCAGGGGCTCGATCGGCGACCGCTGGACGTCCGCATCTGCCCGACGTGTCGAGTCAATGAGCGCAGCAAGTGCCGCGACCGTCGGTGCCTCGAAGATCTGCCGGAATGAGAGCGTCACTCCATGCACCTGCCGAAGTCGCGAGAGAACCTGTGACACGAGCAGTGAGTGCCCGCCCAGCGTAAAGAAGTCATCGACAACGCTGACCGCGCCGACGCCGAGTGCCTCCGCCCACAGATCTGCGATCATCCGCTCGGTCCCTGTCCGAGGCGCTACAAACAGGGCAGGTGCGGTGAGCGCTTCTTCGCTTGGCCTCGGCAACGCGCTTCTGTCGACCTTTCCACTCGGCGTCACCGGAAGTTGCGGCAGCCTCACAATTGCGCTCGGCACCATGTACGCTGGCAGTGCGGCCCGAAGGGCGTTGCGCAGGTCGTCAGAGTGCACCACGTCGGGATCCGCAACGATGTACGCGACGAGCCGTACGTCGTTCACACGATCCAGGCGCGCGACGACGACGGCCGCCTGGACACCCGGGCAACGCATCAGGATGGTCTCGATCTCGCCAGGCTCGACGCGGAATCCGCGGACCTTGACCTGATCGTCAATGCGTCCGAGGCACTCGAGTTCTCCCGTGGCGAGCAGCCGCGCAAGGTCGCCGGTGCGATACCACCGCGTGCTCGCAGGACCGCGATCAAAGACGAACCGCTCCGCCGTGAGTTCGTTGCGCTTCAGGTAGCCCTTGCTGACGCCCCGACCGGCGATGAACAGTTCGCCAGGAACGCCGATAGGCACCTGCTGGCCATGTGCGTCGCGAATCGATACGATGGTGTTCGCGACCGGCCTGCCGATCAACACGCGGTCAACGGGCGACGTGACACGGGCAAACGTTGACCAGACTGTCGTTTCGGTGGGACCGTAGCCGTTCCAAACCTCCCGCGCGCAGCCGGTCAGCGCCTCTGCGAGATCCCGCGGCATCGCCTCGCCGGTACAGATGAGCCGAAGCGACGATCCGCCGGTCCAACCCGCTGCGAGAAGCAGGTGATAGGTCGTTGGAGTCGCATCCATGAACGTCACGCCGTTTGTGCGGATGAATTCCGCCAGTTGCTGCCCGTCGGATGCCGTTTCGCGCGACGCAAGTGCTATCCTCGCACCGACAGTGAGCGGCAGGATCAGCTCTGCCACGGCGATGTCGAACGATGGCGTCGTGATGGCGAGCACCACGTCCGAACTCGTGAGACCAGGCTGATGCTGCAGGGAGGCGAGCAGGTTCACGACCGCGGCGTGCGGCACCACCACGCCTTTCGGTGCTCCCGTCGAGCCAGATGTATAAATGACGTAGGCTGTGTCATCGGCCACCGCAGAGCACGCATCCGCAACAATCGGCAGTGGCGAAGCGCCCGCGATCAGCGCTGCATCGCGATCGAGATGAACGATGGTGCGGGCCGGAAGTCTCGAGGCAGCGGCGACGGCGGCATCCGTCAACACTACCGCGAGACCCGCATCCCTCGCCATGAACGTGAGGCGATCAGCGGGATAGCGCGGATCGAGCGGGACATAGCCTGCACCGGTCTTGAGCGTGGCAAGCAGTCCCACCAACAGCTCAGGAGTGCCTTCCAGGCAGAGCCCGACGAGCGCGCCACGGTGAGCCCCCCGTGCGCGCAGATGATGAGCAAGCCTGTTCGCGCTCGAATCCAGTTCGGCATAGGTGATCTGGCGCCCCTCAAATTCGATCGCGACAGCGTCTGGCGTGCGCGCGACCTGCGCCTCGATCATCTGATGCACGAGCCTGTCGGTCGGGACCTCGCGCATCGTATCGTTGCACAGCGCCAGCGCGTCGCGATCCGCAGTTGTGAGGATCGGTAACTCGGCCAGCGGTGTCACGTCCGATTCAGTGATGCTGCGCAGCAGGATCTCGTACGACGCAAGCCAACGCTGCACTGTGGCGCGATCAAAGAGTGCCGAGTTGTACTGACACTCGAGGACGATGCCGCTTTCGGTCTCGCACGCGTTGAGCGTCAGCTCGAAGTTCTCGAAGCGCCTCGGCACTGTCTGCATCGTGGCGGTGAGGCCGTCGAACTGCATCGCGGATGTCGGCACCGGCCGATCGAGATTGAACACGACTGAGACCAGCGGCGAACGGGCCGGGTCGCGCGGGACGCACAGGTGCTGCAACAGGCTGCCGTAACTCATTCGCTGGTGTTCGAACGCATCGAGCGCCGTGGTGCGGACGCCCGCGAGGAACGCGCGGAACGAGTCGCTCTGTGCCCGGACACGAATCGGCAGCAGGTTGACGCAGTGCCCAACCAGCCCGGGCAGCCCTGCGGTAGCCTGCCCCGCTGACGGGACGCCGATGACGACGTCGTCCTGCCCGGACAGTCGCTGCATGAGCGTGGCGAACGCGCCGAACAGCATCACGAACAGGCTGTTCCCTGACGCCGCGCCGGCGTCGCGAACCGCACGTGCGACATCTGCTGGAATGACACGATCTTGGCGACCGGATTCGAACGACCTGTGCGCCGGGCGCGATCGGTCGGCGGGGAGTTCGAGCACCGGCGGGTGGCCGGTGAACTGCGACTGCCAGTACCGCTGATCGGCGGCGCGCACCGGTGATCGCGCCGCGGCCGCCGCGTCACGCGCGTAGCTGCTGAAACGCGGGGCCGGCGGCAGTGGAGCGAAGTCCTCCGTGCATCTCGCGTTGTACAGCGACGCGAGGTCGCCTCCGATCACACCAAAGGACCAACCGTCGCAGAGAATGTGGTGTGCGGAGACCACCAGTTCGTGCTCGTCGTCTTCAAGGCGAAGCAGCACGCACCGCGCCAGCGGACCGGTCTCGAGGACGAAATCTTCAGTGACCGCACTCTTGACGATGGCGTCGCGAGCCATCGCCTTCTTTTCCGCGTCGCACGCCGCGAGGTCGATCACCTGCAGCCCTGGATCGCCAGGTTCACCGACGATGACCGAGAGTCCGTCCGGACTGAACGTTGCGTGCAAGGCCTCGTGCCGCGCGAACAGATCGGCCAGCGCAGCGCGAAGTGCGCCGGTATTCAATGCACCGACAAGACGGATCGAGGTGGCCTCGTTGAACGCACGCGACCCATCGCGCCCCATCTGGCTCGCGGCCCAGATTTCCCGTTGCGGCTCCGTTGAGGGCACGCTGACCGCAATCACGGGTCCTGCGAACGGATCAAAGGCTGTGGGCGCGGTTGGCACCTTCGATCCTGCGGCGGGCGAATGACGGTCCATGCCCATGGACGATCGAACCGCTCTAACGTGGCAATTCGACGACCTCGCGACGCGGCATCGCGCGGACGCGCTGGGCCTTCAGAAGCCGGGCGGTGCGGCAGAGGATGCCGAAGAATCGAGGGCCGCGGATCAGGTATCGCTTCCACAGCCTGACTGGATCCTGGGCGAGGCGGTATGCCCACTCGAAGCCCGCGTTCGAGACCCACCGCGGAGCGCGACTGACGTGGCCTGAGATGAAGTCGAGTGATGCGCCACAACCAATCGCCACCGCGGGCCGGATTTCATCCAGCGCGCGCGCGATCCAGAGTTCCTGCTTTGGCGCGCCGAGCGCGACGAAGACGAGATCGGGCCGGGCGGCTCGAACACGGGCGACAATCGCAGCGTCATCAGGCCCTGCGCCATCCATCGACACGAAGGCGGGATCCACGCCGACGATTCGGACGCCGAACATCGAATGCAATCGTTCTGCGGCGAGCTCTGCCGCGCCCGGAACACCGGGCATGCCGCCGAGGAAGTAGACACCCCAGTTCTCTGCGGCGGCGAGTTCGACGATCGGCACCAGCATGTCCGATCCGGAGAGCTTCTCCGGGATCCGTTTCCCGAGGAGTCGTGATGTCCAGACGAGCGGCATCCCGTCTGCAAACGAGAGATCAGCACGACGGTATGCACGACGCAAACCGGCGTGCTCGTCGGCCATCACCACATGGTCCACGTTTGGAGTGAAGATCGCGCCGCCCTTTCCTCGATTGACAAGGTCACGCACCGCGGCGAGCGCATCGTCAAACCCGAGCGCATCAACCCACAACCTGCCAAATCGAACCCGGTGTCGCACGGACGTCCCTCAGTGTGCCGAGACGGTGATCGCGCCAAGGAAAGCACCGCGCCCGACGAGTGCAATGGTCCTGCGGGCGGACGCCATGGGCGTATCGCCCAATGGCACGACCATCACCGCAACGTCACATCCTCGAATGATCGGCACCGCGCTGTTGTCATCGATCGGAGACGCGACAGCGACGATCGTTCGCTGTTCGAGTGCCGTCCGCTCGTCCACGTCGGCGAGGATTCCCTGCACTCGAGATGCTGGCACGTGCTCCGCCTCGATGAGGGTGAGATTGGGTTCAGCGTATGCCCTGGCCGCGTTGGCGAGTGCCCGTGCGACCGCGAGCACTGAGACGTTCGGATGCGCAGGCACGAGCACCATCGACGTCCAGTTCTTCTGCGCGAACGCAAACCAGACTGGAGGCCAGTCCTCTGGTCCCGCGACGACGTCCGGCCTCGCGATGAGTCGAACGCCGTCGATCTCCTCGGGCCATTCGTGTTCACGTTGGTGTCGAGACTCCGGCCGCTTCGCGTCAGCCAATTTCTTCTTCATCAAGTCGATGCCGATCATGTTTCATCCGATCGAGTGGTGCGCACCCAGTCTCCGGTGCGACGAGTTGGCCTGAACATCAAGGTCAGCTTCCAGAGCGCATAGACGGGCGCCCACAGCAGGTCGAGTACCGCACGCGGACCGGTGCCAGACAGCACGGCGCCCCTGGCGACATACCCGGCGAGCGCCACCGAGGCCACGATCCACGGAATGACGCCCAGTCCCCCTGCCGCGCCACGGGCCAGCGCGACCAGCGCCACAACAACCCCCGCTCCGATCACAGCGCCAAGGGTGGTCAGCGGGGGAACGAGCAGATCTGCCGCGAGATCGAACGCGACGCGGCCAGCCCGACCCGTCGCCGCCCTGAGCAACACCGGTACATGCGCCCGGATCAGCGCAAATCGGCCGCGTTCCCAGCGCTCACGCTGCGAGCGGGACGCGGCGGCCGATGCCGGCATGTCGCCGTGAACCTGTGCTTCGGGAACATACCAGACTCGCGTGTCGGCCAACCCGAGCGCGATGCCGTACTCGACGTCCTCCACGATCGAAAAGGCACGCGGTGGGACGCGACGAAGCAACGATGACCGGAAGCCCATGCCGTTGCCACGCAGGCCGCAGGACAGCCCGAGGCGCTCGCGACCCAGCGAGCGCACCGAATGGAACATCGTCAAGGCAATCACCATCAGGCGCGTGCGCCACGAGTCACGTGCATTGCGTACACCATACTCCGCCTGGACCGCTTCCGCGCCATGCACGAAGCGGGCGCTGAAGGCACTGAGCAGGTTCGGCGATACGCTCGTGTCGGCGTCGACCACCACAACGGCGTCCGCGACACCATCCCGCAACGACGCCTCGTAGCCATGTGCGATCGCATAGCCCTTGCCCTTCTCGCTCGCGTGCTGTCGCTCCAGCACGATCGCTCCGGCGTTTCTCGCAAGCATCGCAGTGTCATCCGTGCAGTTGTCGGCGACGACGATGACACGCATGTGATCTGCCGGATACGCCAGCGCGAACAGACTGGCGAGCGTCGCGCCGATTCCCGACGCCTCGTTGTGCGCAGGCACGATCACATCGAACCGGGTCGTGTGATCGCCAGCCGGTGTGCGCCGGCGTCCGGAGAACATCGTGAGAAACGCGAGGTACCCCGACGCTGCCAACGCCGGCACCGAGAGCAGGAACAGTGCCGCATCACCACGGCTGACGAGTACCATCACTGCACGCCGCCAACCCATGACACGCTCGCGCTCACTGGCGCCTCGGCTCGGCGGAAGGAGAAGAGCCGCATATGTCGTGGCATAGCGCCGTTGGCCACGGCCATCTTCGCCGACGCTGCCAGCGCGAGCGCGAGTGCCAGCGTCGAGTTCAGATGCTGTGTTCCGATATCGCCCCACGCCTGCAGCATGTAGGTCACGATCATGGTGAGCGCGATCGCCGCGGCCGCCCGCTCCTCCCCGGATCGTGCAAAGGAATACGCCCGCCGTGCGAGGAATATCCCGACGCAGATCGGCATCCAGAGAAGCGTAAAGCCAACGAGCCCTCCGATCGTCCAGAGCCACAGGACGCCGTTGTGCGCCATGTACCTGTACTGCGGAAATACCGTCGAAATATCATCGCCCTTCACGGCCTCGACATACTCGTGACCCCACCCGCTGCCAAAGAGCTTTGCGCGCTTGAGAGTCACGAGGAGATTGTAGTTCTCCACATCGCGTGTCGAACTCGATCGGTCATCCTGCTTGATCACCGATGTCACGAGCTTGGCCGGCTTGAAGATCCGACTGTTGCCCGCCTGGCCGACGACCACGTACGCAACAAGCAGCGGAAGCACGAAGATGAATTTCTTCATCAGCATGCGCTTCATCGGCCCCTTCAGCATCACGAAGACGATGAAGAGGCTGACGCCAAGATTGACGAAACAGAGGCGACGATTATTGAGTACGATGCCAAGCATCACCCAGTTACCAAGCGTCGCAAGCAGGATCGCGTACTTCCAGTTGCCTGTGTGCACAAAGCGGGACACCCAGGCAACGATGGCGATCGTGAAGAGAATCGAGTCGTAGTGGCTCGTCAGCGTTGCCGGCTCGAAATGCATGGGCCGGGCGACCACGAAATAGTACCAGACGACGATGACCAGTTTCAGGCAGACAGCGGCAGTGATGAGATTGATCGCCCGGTTGAAGTCCCGGAAATCGCGCATCGCGCACACGAACAGCACGGTGACTGTCGGGAGCCAGAACAGGTGGCGCATCTGCCACAGCGACTGCCTGAAATCACCGCCTCGCAACCCAACGCCCCACACTTCGAGCCAGACGGCCCCGAGAAGCGACAATCCCGCGACGAGATAGAGTGCCGTCGTCGCAGGCTGTCGCCCGGCCGTGTCCGTCCGGATCCGGAACTGGCCCCGAACCACCAGCAGCACGATGGATAACACGTAGAACAGATCGACCAGCGAGAAGCGCAGCGCCTCGATCGGCAGCACCTTGTTGAGGTTGTCGAAGAGCAGCGTGTACACGGGAAACAGCGGCGGCTTCCATGCCGCATACGACATGATCATCTCCAGCAGCTTCGGATCAGCAGTGGCCGCCCTGATCGTGGCATCTGAGATCCCGGTGACGCTTGCCGGAAGCTCGATCGGCTGCGAGTCAACCAACGCCGCGAGGAACACCAGGCCAAACAGCGGCACACGCAGCGGCGCGGCGGCGAAAAGCACCACCACGAGCAGGAGCAGCAGTGGCGCGGCCGCGAGCAACGGATTCCCGGACAGGAGCAGCACCGCTGACAACGTCAGGATGACGACCCCGACGAGGCCAATGACGCCACGAGCAATTCCTGCGGCCGCCGGTCGGGAGGATGCCGGCACGCTGGAAGCCGGCAGCGGTCCCGCCGTTGGAGCACTCACCGGCGTTGAATCTCCGCCAGGACCGGTAAGCCGAGCTGTCGGTCAACCTGCCACGGCTCGAGCACACGGCCGCCGCCAAAATCGAGCATCGTCACTGCGAAGAGCGTGGCCATCACCGCGAGGATCGAACCCCCGATGATCAGCAGCGGAACGTTTGGCTTCTTGGCCTTCTTCGGAATCTTCGCCGGCGTGATCACACTGTACCGGTACTTGAACGCCGCGCGGGCCGTTTCCAGTTCGATCCGCGCGCCCTCCAGCCGGTCCAGGAGCTCCTCGTATTTGTCTGTCGCGATCTTCAATCGCGACTTGGCGAACGTGACTTCCGGCGCTTCCTGCGAATCCACGGTCACGCGCGTCAGGCGCTCGAGCGCTTCGCGCGCAAAGCTCGGCTCGAATCCGGCCGGGGCTGCCGCCGCGCGACCGCCCGCCGCAGCGATTCGCGCCAGAACCGCCGATTCTCGGCTCCGGAGTTCCGTCAACTGTGACGACGGTTGCTCGATCGCACGGATGTTCTCCTCCGCCACCGTGATATCCGGGTGTGCCGATCCGTACACACCCCGAAGCTCAGCCAGCCGGGCCTGCGCCGCCGTCAGCCGCTGGCTTCGTGAGCTGGTGATGTCCGAGATGGTCTGTTGCACCGTTCGCAGTTCCGACTGCAGCGCAACCAGTGCCGCAGACGGCTCTGCAGGCGCGGCTGGCATCGCGACCGCACGTGGAGCGGGTGCCGCCGGACGCTTCGTGACGAACGCATTGATCTGCGCCAGCGCCTCCTGAATCGCACGCTGCGAGGACGCAACGTGACCCTCGATGATGCCGATGCTCTCACCAATGAGTGCAATTTCCGACGCGTGACGTTGTTCGAAGAAATTCTGTTGTGCGGCTTCGACCATCCGGAAACCAATCGTCGGGTTCGACCAGTCCAACTTGATGGACACGGTGCCCTCGTCCGACGTCACCGTCATCCGCTTCTCGAGCAACCCGATCATCGCATCGAGGCGGTCAGCGTCCGTCATCGGGAAGCCGGCTGTCTCGAAGACAAGGTCCTTCACCTTGCCGAGTGGCGAGCGCAATTCATCCCATGATTCCATCAGTCTCGTCTGCCGGGCAATCTCCATGAGATTGGTGCGGCGCATCACCGCCTCGGCAGCGAGTCGCGTCGGCGAGTCGGATTCCGTCGGGACAGCACGTTTTGGATTGCCGAGCGCGGGCATCACGAAGTTCTTCTCGGCGAAAAATCGCGTCTCGATGATGTAGTGACGCGGAGTCACCAGCACCGCGAGCACGATCAGCGCGAGCAGGCCAGCGAGCAGCGACCACGCGAAGCGGCGATGGCGTTGGAAAGCGCGCCATGGAAAGCCGGCCGCGACCCGAAGATTCGCCAGCTCGAACACCGGTGCCTCGTCCTCGTACATCGGTGGTCTGTTGTTGAACCGCGACCCGATGTCGCGCTGAATCGCATACGTGCGCGGGCTGCGCGGCGCCGGTGTGGCGTCGCCATCCGAAGGCTTGGAGCGGGCGGGAAGATTCATCGGGAATACTCGGAAGGACGACGATCAGGCCGGGAGTCGCGGCAGAACGTAGATGATCGAAAACAGATAGATCGCATTGAAGGCCACCATCAGCAGGAGCGTGCGCCGAAGGCCACGCCGAGCCGAACGATCGCCAGCCGTCCACATTGGGATGATGACTGTCGCGAGCAGGATTGTGAGGAGGACGAACTTCTGCATGACTCCGTCTCAGCGACCGCGAGCTCAGGGTTATTCGACGACCACGATGTCACCCTGCGACAACCGGAACCGACCCGCAGGACCGGTGTCCGTGAGTGACGCGAATGTGAAACGGATGCGCACCGGCGTCGGCACCTTCCGCAGGATGTAGATCCGGTCCTTGTGCGCGAATTCAGTCAGACCACCGGCTCCCGCCAGCGCCTCGGCCACACCACTCCCCGACTCGAGCGAAAAGGTTCCGGCTCTGGAGACCGCACCGAGGACGGTGACACGAACCGGAGCGACGTCCTCGACGACGACGTTCACGCGGGGATTCAGCACGAAGTTGCCGTTCTTCAACGCGACCTGGACATCGGCAGCCACCTGTGAGGGTGTCTTGCCGGCGACGAGGATGTCATTGATGAGCGGCAGCGCGAGCTTGCCATCCGGTCGGACCCGTCCACGCCCCGAGATCTTCTCGTTGTCAAACACCTGGACGGCGATCAGATCACCGAGCCCGACGACGTATTGCCCGTCCGCGGCGCTGGGCTGCTGCGCCACATAGTCGGTGGCCCACACGAATGGCCCGCTCGCCGGCGGGACACACCCGGTGAGCAGCAACAAGAGCGGCACGAGGTTGTTCGTGAAACGACGGGCGCGAAGCCTGGACAAGCGTGGCACGGTGATGGAAGGGCGCATGGCGGAAGGTGAGTTCGTGAAAGTGCGAGATGTGCAGTGGCGAGTATCAGCGGGATCCGAGGCTGTATCCGAACGAGAGTTGACCGCCATACCCTGATGTTTCGACGACGTCCTTCCGCCGACGATACATCGCTCCGGCGCCGACGGTGATGCCTGTGGACAGAACACGGCGAACGCCCGCCGTCAGCGCCTGTGACGTGAACCGGGTGCCGACCCCCGAGGCTGGCACGCTCCGCGCGAGCAGCCCTGAGAGCGTCACGGTGTTTCCCTTCCGAGCCCGGAAATCGTAGCTCACTGATCCGATCTCGTTGGTCAGCAGCTGGCCCAGTCCAAAACCCTGTGACACATCGCGGCTGAGACCGGCGAGGAACACGCCATGACGGATCGAGTCACTCAGCTGCACCTGGCCCGTCGCCAGCAACGTCGGCTGTGAGGCCGGCACCACGACGCGCGTTGCACCGGCGAGCACACGCAGCGTCGCGGACCCGATCTTCGGCTCCCATCCCGCTTCGAGCGACTGCGCCTGAAGCGCGACACCCTGCGTCTCGCCTTGCTGCACCCTGGCGACGATGGACACCGCCGCTCCGCGCGCGCTGTAACGGTGGCGTAGCTCCGCGCGACTCGTGAACGCATCGCCCGGGCGCAGGGCATCCGTGTCGAACGTGGTCGAGTTGTACCCACCTTCGACGCGCATCGTGGTGAACGCCGTGAATCGTCGCTCCAGCCCAACGGTGCCGCTGGCAGTACGCTGATTCGCCAGGCCGAGCAGTGGAAGTCCCGCCCCCACCACGCTGACCGTGAGCAGCTTCTGGTAGCCGGCGCTCACCCACCCGCTCAGGTATGGCGTGAGGCGCCTGCTGATGTCCGTCTGTGCCGCGTAGTTGAACGTGTTGAAGTCGGTCAGCGTGCCGTAACGAAGAAGTCCGCCGGACATCGTGATGCCGATCTGTCCCCGCGGCCTCACCCGGATGACCGAGAGCACGCTGTTGGCCTGCGTGTTGACGTCCGCATCGCGAGCACCGATGAATCGGACGTTGCTGTCCCATCCCTGATCGAGGGTCGTCGTGAGCCTCCAGCTCGCACGGCGTTCCGTCGCAGGACCAGTCCCAAGCGAAATACGCTGCGCCCGGAGCGACGACACGTACACCGTGCCGCAGATCCCCAGCGCGAGGAGTACCCGCGCCACGTGTACCGCACGCCCCGACATCATCGGACGGCCGTGCCCGTGAGGTGGTCCGGTACCGGGTGTGGTGTCGGCGAGCTCGTCGCGCGTGGTCGCGCCCCACGTCGGCGGGGCCGTTTCCCAAGCATCAACCGCAGCGAGACTGGCTTCCGGCCACCGAGTGTGAAGATCGTCGCCGCGAGAATCATCACATCGAGCCTGAGGGACACATTTCGCACATAGAGCAGGTCGTAGTGAATCCACTGGTGGAAGTCACCCGTCGCCCGATCCTTCCGACACACCTGCCAGAGTCCGCTGATGCCCGGACGCACAGAAAGTCGCCCGTTCCTCCATGGAACGCAGATCTGGTTCTCGCGGAATGGTGACGGTCGCGGCCCGACGAGGCTCATCTCACCGCGGACGACATTCCAGAGTTGCGGCAGCTCGTCAACGTTGAGCCGTCGCAGCCAGTATCCGACGCTCGTCACACGCGGGTCGTGGTCCATCTTGAACTGCGGACCATCCATCTGCTGCTGCGCCGCGAGGCTGCGCTGCATCTGGTCCGCATTGGTGAGCATGCTGCGAAACTTCCAGCAGGTGAACGGCTGCGCGTCTTTCCCCTCCCGCACATCGCCGTAGAACATCGGCCCGCGCGAGGTCAGCTTCACCATCAGCCCCATGATCAACAACACCGGCGAGAGCACCACCAACGCGCAGAACGCGACGACCGGCTCGACGAGCGCCTTGACTGACACATAGGTCGGGACCGAACGCCGAACGGAATCCGGCGCCGCCACGAGGTGTGGCTGTGCGTTCCGACGCTGTCTCGCCTGGCCGGTGGGGTGCGCGGCCTCGCTGTTGACGACGTGGTGGCGCACGGTGCTGCCGCTCGCAACAACGGCACCCGGCAGCACGAGACACTGCGCGACGACCGCGTCTGCCTCGATGCGGGCGCCGTCACCGATCGCACTCGGCCCGACGATCAGCGCGTCCGCGCCGATCTCCGCAGCATCTCCAACCACCACCGGCCCGACCAGGCGCGCCGTGCGGTGCACCGATGCCCGCGGAGAGATCAGCTGCGCGTCACTTGCGCCGAGGGTCCGCGAAGACTCAAAGCTGGCCGAGAGCGAACTCACGCGGCGCTCGCTGAGCGCCAGTGCTCCCGACTCATCCACCAGATCGAAGCAGTCGCCGTGATACGGCACATCCTGATTTGGGATGCCGCCTGATGACAGTTGCATTCTGAGATCTTCGAGCGATGACAGCGTCAGGGGCATCGCGACCTGCGCGCACGCCACCGGAACGACCGACGCCAGGACGCCCGACGGAAACGGCCAGGTCACCGGTTCGAAGTATCGCTGAATGCGCCGCACCCGACCGTCGCCATCTGTCTGCACGAGCTCCTTGGTGCGGAGCGTTGGCGCCTCGAACGCGACGAGATGGCGAACCATGCGCGCATCGTTCTTGATCACCGCGCACAGCGGGCGCAGATCAACGCCGTCAGCTGGGTAGCAGATCGGCGAGACAAAGAGAAATGAATCGGAGGGCGCGAAGCGGTCGATCATGGGCCCGAACTGGGACACGCCACGCACGAGCTCAATGTCGCTGCAGCCCGAGCGCAACTGGCGTTCGTACGTTTCGTCGGGCTCAAACATCGTGAGGACCATCGGACGATGGGCCGTCACGCGTCGGAGACTGTCCATCAGTTCCCGAAGCAGGAGATTGTCGGCCGTTGGAAGCAACAGCAGCGAACAACCTTCTGCGGCGTCACCCATGTAGCGCGGTCGCAGGTCGAGCAGAACGGGAATCAGACTCATGGTGCAGACGCGCGGCTGCCGTGGGGAACCTTGACCTGGCCGGCGAACCCGGACCGCACGCGCTCGGCCGCCATAGCGAGATCGGGACGTCGCCCGGGGGCTGCGCTCGGCGAAGCGTTCCGTGGCTGTGGCGCGAAATCATGAGGAAGTTGCGTCACATTCTTCAGGCGCTCGCCCGGGGGCACCTGACAACGGTCTGCGATGACGGATGCATCGACGATCGCGCCGGCACCGATGTGACAGTCATCCCAGACGAAGGAGCGCGAGACGAGCGCACCCTCCGCGACGTGCGTTCGCTCGCCGATCGACGCTGGGCCAACAACCACTGCGTGCTCCTCCACGCGCGATCCGGCGGCGAGCAATACGGGACCGATCAGGCGAGCTGTTGGATGCACGAAGGCGGAGGGATGACGCAACCCCTCGCCTACACGCAGGTATTCCGGCAAGAACGCCGGTCGCTCGATCGCCCGAGACACCAGCCAACGGCTCACCGATGCGTAACTCGAGTAGTCGAGCACCTTGGCGGACAGCCCGTGCAATTCGTGCATTGCGACGTGTGCGCCAGCTCCGCTGAGCCGTCCGAGCAACCCTTCCTTGATATCCTGATAGCCCGTCTCAGCCACCTGCATCAGCGCACTGCGCTCGAAGACGTAGATGCCTGCCGGCTGACGGCGAACTGCGCTCGCCATCCCGCGCCGCCGCCGATCAAATTCCACCACGACAGTGGCCTCGGCGCCCGAACGGGCGTGTGCATCCAGCACCGCCGCGAAATCGAGCGTCGGGACGATCGTGCCCTCGATCACCACGAATCGTGCGGCCTGCGTCATCGCGGCCGCGTCACGGGCGCACCCAGCCGGGCCACGTGGCTCCATGTCCTCGAAGTACTGCAGCGCGATCGAATCGGGGCTGCCCTCACCCAGGACTTCGCGCAGCATCCGGGTCGCGCTGTTTGCGCACAGCACCACATGCCGGACCCCGGCATCACGCAGCCAATGGAGCGGGTACTCGATCAGTGGCGTCATCGCGACGGGCAGCAACGGCCCGCGCAACACGCGTTCAAAGACTCCCTCGCCCCAATGATGAGAGCCAGCCAAGACAATACCGCAGACCTGCTGAGAATCCGCAACCTCGACGCTCTGCTCACGAGCGGTCGCACGAGCATGCGCCTCACCCGGATCCTGCGTAACGTTGAACGGATTCAGCGGCATGTACGGCAACGTCGGCACCTTTGAACGTGGAAGACAAGGCTGGCGCTGTGCTGTCGTGCTGCCAGCGGACCTGCGTCGGTTCCGCCATGCTGGTGCTTGTCGAGCGGAAGCGCTGACACGCGACTGGTGGCCGGGTGTCAGGCAGGGACTACCTTGTCAGCCTGTTCGTCACTGCGGGCCAGAATTCTGACGCCCTCTCGCGTCGTCGTTCAAGGGCCTTTGTGGCAGACTTCTAACCTTGGGCATGATAAGCGATTCGACCCTTAAAAGGACGCTTTGCAGAGCCCGCTATCCCTGATCGTCCATCCGGCACCGACCCCGGCGTGAAGCGCCGCCACACTTCATACCGTTGGGGCGCTCCGCCGCAAGCGGGCAAACCTGCCTCGAATACGTTGCGGCCAACGTGGGACGGTCGTTTCCCCCCGGTGGCGGTATTTCCTCGATCGCGCCAACGTTACAGGTGATCCCGCAAACGGATGATGCGATTCGACGCGTCTGGCCGTCTCACCAACGGCAATATACGTTAGGCTTCTCTAATTCGCGCAATGCCCGACACTGCCTCCCGGGGAAGCCCGGGCCTTCCTGCGGAATGCATCGGAGTCGTCAACCCGTCACGGGGAGAGAGCTGTCGAATGCGTGATTCCAGGATCGCGGTCTGGGATCGCTTGCGGACGCGATTTCAGCTGCGGCGCTGTGCTGCGATCGGGACGGGAGTCGTGGTCCGGGGTAATGTGTGGATTCACGGGGAGGGCCGCGTGGTCGTGGAAGATGGAGTCGTTCTGGACGGTCGTGCGGCGCCGATTGAGCTGTTTCCCTGGGACGCCGCCGAGATCGTCATCGGGCGCGGCAGCCGAATCGACGGTGGCACCTCGATCGAGGCGACGAGATCCGTCCGAATCGGGGCGCGCAACACGATCGGCGGATTCTGTCGCATCATGGACAGTCACTTCCACGCGCTCCTCGGCGACCGGCACGTGCGACCGGCACCGCGTCCGGTGACGATCGGCGATGATGTCACCATCGGACCTCGCTCGATCGTGATGGCAGGAGCGGCGATCGAGCCCGGAAGCACCTTTGGCGCGACATCCGTCATCCGTCAGACGACCCGGGGTCTGGATGGCACCGCCGGATGATGCGTGAGCCGGTAGTCCCTGCGGTGACAGGGGATTTGATCATACGAGAGTTGCTGGGCCTGCTCCGACTTTTGTTCTCCCGTCCGAGGGCCGCGCTCCGCCGACTGGAACGACTCCTCGGCGTGCTGCGAGCGCGCGTCGTCTTCAGGCGATGCGAGTGCGGCGCGCTCGTGGTGGCACTCGGCGACGTCAACGTGACGGGTGACGGCAGCATCAGGATTGGAGATCGGGTGCAATTCGCTGGCGGCATGTTTGCGACCACGCTCTACGCCGCCCCCGGAGGAGTCATCACTGTCGATGCGCTGACGTTTCTCAGTTACGGCGTGTCCATCGAGGCATCCCAACGCGTGCAGATCGGCAAACGGTGCCAGATCGCGTCGATGGTGCTGATCCGAGACCGGAATGAGTTGACGACGGCACCAGTCACCATCGGCGACGACGTCTGGCTGGCATATGGCGTGATCGTGGAACCCGGCGTGACGATCGGCAATGATTCGGTGGTTTCCGCCGGCAGCGTGGTGCGCTCCGACATTCCGCCGTTCTCGCTTGCACAGGGCAATCCGGCCACCTGGAGCCCGTTGCGTTCCACCGCCGGGCCGCCGTCGCTCAAGCCGATCTGACGCCATTGCGACTCGTGACAGGCGACGAGATGTCACCGGTGAGCCCGACTCGTCGGCTGGCCTTTCTGGATGCCCTACGCGGCGCGGCCGCGACCTGGGTCGTGCTCTTTCACTTTGGTGATGGAGGACAGATCACCAGGCTTCGAGCCGCACTGCCATCATGGCTTGACCAGAGCATCTTTGCGGCGGGCCACTTCGGGGTCCCGGTGTTCTTTGTGTTGAGTGGCTTCGTGATCGCGCGCTCCATTGGTGATGGCCACGTGACGCCGCGCTACATCGGGCGCTTCGTGCTTCGCCGTGCGATCCGCCTTGACATACCGTATTGGGCGTCAATTGCCGTCGTGCTCGCATTCGTCGAGTTGAAGCGTCTCGCCCTGCCGGCGGCCGTGCAGCCGACCACCTCACCTGGCGATGTGCTGGCACACATGTTCTATCTGCAGGAATTCCTCGGTCTGCACCCGATCAACCCGGTGTACTGGACCCTCACATACGAAGTGCAGTTCTACCTGCTGTTTTGCGTGCTGCTCGGTGTTGCCCACAGGCTCCGCCACACCCCCGGCGATCGACGGCCGGAGGCTGGTGTCTTTACGTTCGCGGCCGTCGTGGCCATTGCGTGGCCACTCATCCCCGCCCTGCACGCCCGCGGTGTTGCGCTCATCAACTGGTATGCCTTTCTGCTAGGTGCCTTTGCGTCGTGGAGTCTGTCCGGTCGGTTGCATCCACGCTGGGTCGCGCTGTTCGCCGTTGCGCTGCTGGCCGTGTGGTCGAGGACGCGCGACTCGTTCATCATCGCATGCCTTGCGACGGCCATGCTCATCATCCTCGTCGGTCGCGCCGGCTCGTTGTCGAGCTGGTGCGATTCCTGGTTGCCGCAATTCCTCGGGAAGATCTCGTACAGCCTTTATCTGCTGCACGTTCCGGTCAGCGGCGCGGCATTCTCGCTCCTCTCCCGTCTTTGGGACGCAACGGTCGTGAATGACGTTCTGGCCGCACTCATTGTGCTCGTGATCAACTGCGTGGCCGCATGGTGCTTCTGGTGGCTCGCGGAACGACCGAGCATGGAGTTCGCTCGCCGGTTGCACAAGCAATGACGGCCGCGAAGGCGTGGATCGTGTCGGCGATCCTGCTCATCGCCGCGTGCAGACGCGACGCGACGGTCGTGCACACCGTTGATGCGCATGTGTCGTGCGTTGCGGAGAGAAGCACCGCAAGCGTCCGGTGCCTGAGTGGCACCAGTGCGACGACCCCCGCCACCGACCGCTCCGAGACGGCGATCCTGCTCACCGGCCTGGATTCCGATCTCTCGGTGCGCGTGAGCAGCGTGCAGTGGTCGGATTCTGTCGTGTCATTCGACATCGCCGTCCGAAGCCTCATGGGGCAACGCATTGGAACGCGCAACGGTGTCACGCCGGATGATCGCGGGATTCGCCTGGTTTTCGTGACGCCGCCTGACTCCGGTGATACACGGCCAATCGCAACGCTGATGGCGGGTGCAGGCGTCATACGCGACACCTCGCTCGCAAGCCCGCAATCCGCAGTGCAATTCACGGTGGTCCTCGACAGCGGGGCCACCTCTGCCGCTCTGCCGGTGCGACTGCGCATTCCCACCGGCGCGGCGAGCGCACGCTTCGCACTCGTTGGTGTGGCACCGGTGCCGAACCCGTACGGTTGGCTCCGAATCACCCCGGCGGGAGCCGGCGTATCGGTCGGTGAGACGACGCAGCTCCGTGCAGAAAGCCGCAACGCCTACGGCAGGCCTGCGCTGCCAGTCGCCATCCGGTGGAGCCAGGTCGGAGATTCAAGCCGGGCCGCGGTCACGCGCGACGGACGAGTCAGCGGCACACGCGCCGGCGACACGAGAGTCGTGGCGACCTGTGAGGAGCAGTGCCACGCAACGCCGGACACGGCATGGTTCTCCGTGACACCACCTGGAGCGGTCACTCTGGCGGTTGAACCACGTTCGTCATTCGCGATTTCGCGCTTCATCTACGGCGCGAACTTCATCGCTGACGATACCGCTGATGCGTCGCTTCCGCCGTGGTACGGCGCACGCGTACCACGATCGCTGACGCTCGACCGGCTGGGAGGAAATCGGTTCTCTGCCTACAACTGGCGCACGAATTTCTCCAACGCCGGTGCCGACTATCGCTTTCAGAACGATCGCTACCTCGAGCCATCGACGATCCCCGGCGAAGCGGTCAGGCGCCGCATCGCGGTTGACCAGGCGCGAGGCGCCGCAACATTGGTCACGATCCCGATGCTTCCGTATGTCGCGGCAGACGATGCGGGCGTCCCGCTCGACACGGCGGGCGCGACGCGGGCGCAGCGGCTTGCAACACACTTCTCTCCCAACAAGGCACGTCGGGAGACAGGTGATGCACCGGGGACGGTCTACCAGGGCGAATTCGTCCGTTGGCTTGACTCCGCCGTCGCCTCGGCAGGCTCTGACACCGCGCGCCGGATCTTCTACTCACTCGACAACGAACCCGACATCTGGCACGCGACACACCGCGAAATCATGAGTGACACGCTCGGCAAGCGGCGCACCCAGACCTATGATGGCTTCTCGGCCACCAGCATCAGCTTTGCCACTGCCATCAAGACGGCACAGCCACGCGCGACGATTTTTGGCCCTGCCGTCGCGACCTGGGCCGGGGTGGCGACGCTCGGTCAGCATCCGGACAACGATCCCGCACACGGCACGGCGACCTTCCTCGAAGTCTATCTGGATCAGTTCCGGAAGGCCGAGCAGGATGCTGGTCGTCGGCTGTTGGACGTGCTCGACGTGCACTGGTATCCAGAGATGGGGACGAGTGCCGGGACCATCTCCAACGACTGGGCCGAGCAGGACTCAGCGATGATTCGTGTTCGACTCGGAGCCACGCGTTCACTGTGGGATTCAACGTACAACGAGGGGAGCTGGGTCTCCGAAGTCGTTGGCGGCCCGATCGCCTTGATCCCGAGATTGCGACGCATGGTGGCCGAGCACTACCCTGGCACAGGCCTGTCGATCAGCGAGTACTTCTACGGTCGGGCCGGGGATATTTCCGGTGGCCTGACCCAGGCTGACGCGCTGGGCATCTTCGGCCGCGAGGGGCTGTTTGCCGCCACTTTCTGGCCACAGGCCGGCCTCGGCGCATATGGGAACGATGGAGCGAAGGCGTACGCCTACGTTTTCGGTGCTTTCCGACTCTATCGTGACTACGACGGGAATGGCAACACCTTCGGCGATGTGGGGCTCGGCGCATCGAGTTCGGATCCGGACCGCGCATCGATCTATGCCAGTCGGCGCGCAGACGGGAAGCGTGTGCTGGTTGCGATCAACCGGACGAGTCACGCGCTCCTCGCATCGATCCCGATGCGGTCAGGACCGCAGCCGCGGTCAGCAGAGGTCTGGACGATGCGCGCGGGCGTGCCCATCCCGACTCGCGAGTCAGATGTCGTCGTCCCGATCGGCCAAAGCCTCGCGATGCTGCTGCCCGCCTACTCCGCCTCGACGCTCGTCCTCGATCCCTGAGCACGAGGGGAACCCGCAGCCTCTTCCGGGTTCGTACCAGCCAGGCGTGGCCGAGTCCGCAGGGTCGGCGCCGGAATCTCGACGATGGTGTACGGCGGCACCGATGTCATCACGACTGCGTTGGCCATGATCTTGCTGCCCCGGCCAATCGTCACCGGTCCGAGGATCACCGCACCCGGGCCGACGTGCACGTCCTCCTCGAGTGTCGGTCCGCCCACCTCGCGCGTGGCCGGATCGATGCTCACGCCGAGTGTCACGGATTGAAAGAGAATGCTCCCGCGACCGACACGTGCCTCGCGGCTGATCACGAGCGCCGTTCCATGCACGATCGACACCCCCGGTGCGAGGGTCGCGTCCCAGTGGACGTCCGCCGCGTAGAGATGCCGCATAAAGCGAGAGACAATCATGGCAAGGGGAGTCAGCCGCAGCGCGCGGAACAGGCGCATCACACGGTACGCGAACATCATCTGAAACCCGATGCGACGGAAGAGATCTCCAAGAAGCGAGGGTCGCGACGCGGTGGCGCGGTTGCCGTATCGCGCATCGCCCGCCATGAGTGCGTCGTGATCAGCGCGGAGTGCCGACGTGAACTCACCGAAGGCGCTCACGGTGCTCTTCGCCGCGACGGCGTCACGCGGAACGTGGTGTCACACCGTCTCCACATTGCGCGCGTAGACCTCGAGATACGGTTCCCTCGTCTCGGTCAACAGCGCAGTAAACTCCGCAAGATCGAGCCAGTGCGTGTTCCTGAGCGCCTGATGTGCAGAAAACGCCTCCGCCGCTGGTTCCGCGCAGTAGTTGAATCGCACGGCCGGCATGCGTGACGCCAGCAGCTGCAGGATCTGGATCCCTTCGGGCCTGAAATCCGGCAGGTTGAGCTCGAACGAGAGGTAGGGAACCGGCTGTGTGAGGCCCTTGATCACCTCAAGCTCGAAGCCCTCCACATCGATCTTGATGTAGGACGGTGTCCCGAACTTCTCGATCAGGCCATCGAGCGTCACGACTGCGACAGGGTACTGCTCCGAGAGAGTCTTGACGGGGCGTCCGCTCCCGTCAGCCTGTCCAAGCGATTCCACCCACTTCGTGCTCAGCGTGTTGTAGGCAGAACCGGCCTCGATCACGTTGAACATGAGCTGCCCAGGCTCCGCTCCGACGGCGTTGTCAACCACGGTGACGGTGGGTGTGCTGCGAAACTTCTTGCGAAGTATCTCGACGTTGCTGCGATCCGGCTCCACACAGACAACGTGCGCCGCCAGCTGGACGAAGACCTCGGTCTTGAATCCTCGATTCCCGCCGACGTCGAAAATGACCGCGTCGGCTGGGAGGCCAACCAGCGTTCTCCGGTAAAATGCCACTTCGCTCCGGCGACCCTGTACCTGATCGCGCCGAAACACGTTGAGGAAGACGTCGTAGAGAAACGAGTAGCGCAACGCGTCGAAGAGGCCGACCGAAGTCAGCGATTTCTTGACGGCAGACTTGACCATGTGTCGCGGGACTCGTGACGGAAGAAACGAAGGGAGGCTCGGACGTGCACCGCACAGCGCCCGGCGGCGGGTCGCGCGCACGACGGGAAGCATAAGGCGCCTGGGCGGCTGAGACAAAGACGAGTACCGCGCCCAGTCCGCCACATTCTGCTTCGAGCCGTCTCCAGCCTGCACCCCGCATTCCTTGATTGCGGGACGAACCCGGGGCCGCTCGTCTGCAGGGCCGCGCAGCCGTTGCGCAGTGGGGCTTTGCGTCTCGCCTTCTCGCACGTCCCTGGACGGCGTATCCTTACGGGTGGCTCCGAGACCGGCCGCCCACGCCTGACGTGACGACACCCTGATCGACGAAGTCCTGCAGGAGTCGCGCACCGTCCCCGCATTCCGACTTCATCCGAAGCAACAGGAGAGCGCTCGTCCGTGAAGCTGTTGTTTGTCTCGGTGGATTTTCCGCTTCCGGCCGACCGCGGCCTGCGCGTTCGCACATTGACGCAGTTGCGGCTGCTCGCCGGGATCGACGAGATCGAGCAGATCACGCTGCTCTCCCTGCGGAACCTCGACGTGCCGCAGAGCTGTCTCAGCGCCTTGATGGCCGAGCTGCCAAAGGTCCGATGTGAGACTCCGGTCTTTCAGCCGATTCACATGCGCCGACATCCTGAAACCCTGCCCCGGCTGCTGGCACTGCGATTTCTCCGGCGCGTGCCGTACATCGTCGGCAAGTGCGACAACACCGCGATGCGCATGCTGCTTATCCAGCAGCTCCGGCAGACAACGTACGACGCCGTGTACCTCGGCTCGCTCGGCATGGCCGCCTACCTCGACGATGTCCGGCAACATGCGCCGAACGCGCGCGTGATTCTCGAGCAACACAACGTCGAGTGGGAGATCTTCGATCGGCTCGCCGGCAGTTTCGGGCCACGCATGCGCCCGGTCGTGCGCTGGGAGGCGCGTGCCGTGCGGTCATATGAATCACGCGTCATGCCGCGGGTGGATTCTGTCATCGCCATCTCACAGACTGATGCGGACACGTTCCGAGCGATGTCTGGCGTGAGCGCCATCGTGGTGCCACCGTTTCTCGAGCCACGCACACCGCGCATCGAGGAGACGCTTGCGCCATCGCTCGTCTATGTCGGCGTACTGGGCTGGCAGCCCAACATGCAGGGGCTTGACTGGTTCTGTCGCGACGTATGGCCGTTGATTCGCTTGCGCGTGCCAGCGGCGACGCTGATGATCGCCGGCGGCGGGTTGCCGCGCGGTGCGCAGGGAGAACCGGTGATGCCGACGGCGTGGCAGCAAACCGGGATTCGCGCCCTCGGTTTCGTCGCCGACCTTGAGACCGTGTATCGCGACACACTCGGTCTGGTCGCGCCGGTGATCGGTGGGAGTGGCGTGCGCATGAAACTCCTCGAGGCATTTGCGGCGGGCATGCCAACAGTGACCACGAGCGATGGGGCCGCCGGTCTCGCCGTCTCCGATGGCGCGGAGCTGCTGATTGCCGACACCGCCGAGGCGTTTGCGGAGCGAGTTGTCCGCCTGCTTGGCAACGCCGCCTTGCGCGAGACCCTGCGGCACACCGGAAGCGCGTTCCTTGCAACCTCTCACTCGGCTGCGATCGGACGGTCACGCTTGCGCACCGCACTGGGGTTGGCTCAGCAGCCGGCAGCAGGGCGTGGACACCACGCGCAGGCGGAACGCTGAGCGACGAGACACCACCCGCGCCGATGTTTCCGGCAGGCGGTCCGCTTCTGACACCGCGGTCAACGGAACAGGCGGAGTCCGCAGCACGTGATCTCCGGGTCGCTGGCCGAAATGCGGTTACGCTCGGCAGCTCGTTGATCCTGACGTGGGGTGTCGCATTTCTGGTGCGGTTTCAGCTGCCCCGGTATCTGGGGCCAGAGCTCTTCGGAGCCTTCAATTTCGCCGATGCATTCTCCGCCGCCTTCTTCGCACTCGCAGACCTTGGCGTCGACATGTACATCATCCGGGAGGTCAGCCTCCGTCCAAAGCATGCCTCGGACTTTGTCGGTGGAATGCTCGTTGCCCGGCTCTGCGCGGCATCGGTCCTGCTGCTCGCAATGTGGGTCACGCTGAATGCGTCCGCCCGCCCGGTCATCGTGCAGCAGGCCGTTCTGGTCTTTGGCCTTGCACAACTGGCTGTCATCAACAACAACTCACTCGCGGCGCTGCTGCAGGCGTCCACCAACATCGGCCGGCTGGCCGTCGCGAATGTGCTGTCGAAGGTACTCTGGGGAGTCGGCCTCGCGGCAGTGATCGTGATGAAGGGCTCGTTGCCACTCCTGGTGCTCCCACTCCTCTTCTCGGAACTGATCAAGACCGCGATCCTGCTGCCGGTCCTGCGTTCAGCTGCGCAGGTGCAGTTCCGCGTGCGCGTCGCAGAGACCAAGCGTGTTCTCCAGGCAAGTGTGCCGTACTTCATCAACACGGGCGCAGTGATCGTTGGCGCCCGCCTGACCGTCGCCGCACTGGAATTCGTCAGCAGTGACGAACGGGAGGTCGGCTGGTACGGTGCGGCGGCGAACCTCGCCGGGCTGGCCATGCTCCTCTCGCCGTTGATCGGCTGGGTCATGATGCCGCTCCTCGCTCGCGCGCGGGAGCGGAGCGAACGCGAGGCATACGCCATTCTGCGGCGGGCAATCGAAGTGCTGATGGTCGTGATCATACCGGTGACGTTGTTCATCTGGTTGGCTGCCGAAGACGTCGTGCGGCTCGCCTTCGGTGATCGTTTCATCGAATCAGCGGCAAGTCTTCGCGTGCTGGCATTCGACTTCATGCCGATGTATCTGTCGATCATCGCGTCCACTGTCCTGATCCTCAACGGTCGCCATTGGGCGGTGACCGCGACGTCGATTGTCGCGATCCTTGCGAGGGCAGCGCTGATTGGCCCCCTGGCGGAGCTCGGCGGCATCTGGCTCGGTGTCGGCGGGGTCGCGGTCGGTGCGGCACTCACCGAAGTCATCGGCATCAGTCTGACAGCGGTCGTCGCGCTCTATATGTGCGGTCGCGACTCAGTGGATCGCCGGTCGGTGCTTGCCATCGCGAAGTCATTGTCGATCGGCCTCGTCGTCGTCGTGCTCGACTTCTGGATCAGGCCGATCGGACCGATTCGGTTGCTGGCAGACATGGGATCGTACGCGCTGCTCGCATTTGTGATCCGTGTCGTGACGCCGGCCGACGTGCGCAGGTTGCTCGACATCGTGCGTTCGCCGCGCGGGTAGACACGGCCACGCAGTCAGGCTGATACGGCGAGCGCTTTCCGGACGATCTCCATCAGGTCAGCAACGGTGCGCGCCGTCGCAATTGAATCCTCAGCCAGCGTCACGCCGAACGTCTGTTCCAGCGACAGGAGCAGATTGAGCGTGCCGAGCGAGTCCCATTGCGCGATGTCGTCGCGATGCGTCCCGGCGGCTGGCGGCAGGGGCAAACCGAACGTGTACGCAACGACACCGGGAACGGCAGCCGCGCCGAGCGCAACATCGCCAAAGTGCAGATCGTCGGGCACCACGCGCCGGGCGAGATTTCCGCGCAACCGGGCGCCCGCCGCAACCTGACCCTTCACGACACTCCCTGCTTCGATGATCGCACCGGCTCCGATCACGGACCCGTGCAGAACCGTGACACGCGGCCCAAGGCGTGCCCCATCGCCGATCTCGATCATTCCCGTCGCGCCGTCTGCCGCGTGGTCGTCAGCGGCGTGAAAGTCGGTGTCGATCAGCGTCACGAACGCACCGATGCGAACGTCTTCGCCGATCCGGATCGAATGATGCGACGCGATCGACGCCCCATGGCCGATCTGCGTCCGGTGCCCGATCCGCAGATCACCGCGTGGGCCGGTTACGAGATGCGACGTGACGGGAGTTGAGCGCAACAGCACACCGTCACCGATCGAAATCCGCCCGAGGTTGTGCACGTGCAGCGGCCCCTCGACGACGATGTCTTGCCCCACCATCGTGCATCGTCGCAGGGCGCGCGCGGTGGAGATGCGGTGCGACAGTGCTGTCATCGCACCGCGTCCGTTGGTGGCCCGCTGACCCACGTGAGCTGGATGGCGTCCGGCAGCGGAAACGGGCCGGAGCAATCCCACGTGAATGTCTCGCCCGCCACATCGCGATCGAGCGACGACGACAGCAACATGTCATGGCATGGCTGGTTCTTTGCGGTCCGTCGATACCGCGCGACCACCGTCTGCATTCCTCGCGCGCGCGCCCACCTGGCGGCGAGATGCAGCATCGCGTGTTCGACACGCCGACCCATGACGCGGCAACTGAGCACGAAGTCAGTGACCTCGCAGCACTGATCGGTCGCCTCCAGGCCAAGGATGCCGGTCAGCCCCGCCGACCCGAACCGATCCTCGACGGTGAGCGCCAGCACGACTCGCGTCTCGGGCCGGGACCACTCGAGCAATTCGGCCTCGCTCAGGCGGCGCGTCGTGAGATTCATCTGGTTCGTCTTGTTCAGCAGCTGAGTGATCCGGGTGATGTTGCCGGAGCCCACGTGCTCCACCGTCACGCGCATGCCGAGACTCAGCAGCCACTCGTCAAGCGATCCGACGCTGGTACGCCCCGAGTCGCGCGCGCGCTCCGCGGCATAGAGCGCCGTCCGGTCAGCGTCTTCCTGGCTGATTGCGGGCATATCGAAGCATCGCAGCGCGTGCAGACGTTCCGTGTAGAGCAGCGAGTCTTCCGGCCACTCGGGCACGAAGACTTCAGGCAGTGCCTCTCGAACGCGCGCGCGCTCAACCGGGTTGTCGTCCACGAACACGACAGACTGGAGTCCGATGTTCAGCTCGATCGCGAGATCAGCGATGTTCTGCGCCTTGTCGTGCCAGTTGATCCGCCAGCCGACGAAGTCGTCAGTGTGCAACACCATCTGCGGATGGGACTTGATCGCCTCCAGCGCGACGGCCTCGGTATTCTTGCTCACGATGCCGAGCATGACGCCACGCGACCGGAGTGCACGGACGGCGTGCTGAAAGTCGACGAACGCTTCCCCGGCGCCATCGTGCCCGCCAAGCTGCAGATGCTCCCAGCCGACGTCGCCAACGACACCGCCCCAAAGTGTGTCGTCAAGATCGACCACAAGTAGCTTTCGCGCTCGTCCTGCGATCCCACGCGCCGCGGCTTTCAAATCACGTGCGACTTCGGCGAACAGTTCGGCGGGGAATGGGATCTTCCCCAGGTACCACGCCTTGGCCATTGATCGGCCATGGCTCGCCGACGCTTCGGCCCATCGCTGGGCGTTCAGGACGAAAACGTTCGACTCCGAGGCGAGTTGCGTCATGAGTCGCGCGTTCGCCATTGTCAGCGCCCAAGTGATGCCGCCGGGCCGAGCATCGATCATCCCGAGCCCACGCTGGTGCGCCGGCTGCCACCACGTCGGCACGAACGTCATACGGTACTGGCTCGCGCCACGCGTCACGAGTTCTGCAAAGGCATCGACGTCAGTCAGCAGCTCTTCGTCAGTCGCAGCAGCACCGCGCACCAGACGATCAAAGGACGGCAGCGCGAGCTCCGGACGTGTCCACACCAGCACGAAGTCCTTCGCCTCCGGCGACGGTGGGCCGGAGAGCAATCCTTGCGTCGTCTGGCAGAACGGGGCATCGACGACGTGCATCGCGGGTTCGTCAACCGAGTCAGCAAGTCGAACCGCCAGATCACCGACTGTGAAGTCCGAGAGCACGACGCCCCGGAGCGCGGTGAGCGCTCCCGAGGGAATCGCGTCCGGAGTGACGACAAAAGATCGTTTCTCCGCAGCGGGTGCGCTGACCACCGACTGCGCCCTGTCGGGGTCGTCCAAAACGCGAATGACCCGCGCCGGCACACCGCCAGCGATCACGCCTGCGGGAACGTCACCCGAGACGATGCTCCCAGCGGTGATCACAGTGCCATCACCAATCGTTGTCCCCGGCAACACTGTCACCCGGCCGGCCAACCAGACACCTGAGCCGATCGTGATCGGCGACGCGAGAACACCACCCTCCGCAGTCAGGTCGGTGTCGTCGATGATGCATTGCGGGCCAACCAGGATCCGACTCCCGAGCGTCACCCGACTGGCCGCCCGGATCGACGTGCCGTAATTGAGGAGGACACTGTCTCCGATCACCAGGTGCGCGCCGGCCTGCGCGACCAGCTCCACTGGACTGAAGGTGCTCGTGACCATGAGGTCTGCACCCAGGCGCATGGTGCCGTCGTTCACCACGCACGGCTTGCCCACGGTTCTCGCGCGCGCTCCGAGATGCGTGGCCTCGCGCAGGTATCGTGGAGCGAGGAGTGTGCCGAAGGCAAACGCGAGCCCTTTCCGGGCGCGCTCGGCCATTGGCAGGTCGCCGTCGCGCTCCAGACTCCGTCGGATCTTCTGAACGAGGGAATTCATGCTGAAAAGACTTGTCGGGTCGGCAGAGCGTCACGCGTGCTGGATCGTCACACGCAGAACGTCAGAGCGCGCCATCCATGCGAATCACCGCCGGAAGCGTGCGGGCGAGGATCATCGCATCGCGGGCGAATGACCACTTGGCAATGTACGCCGACTCGAGGGCCACGACGTCCTCGAAATGCATGATGCGGTTGCGGCCGGACACCTGCCACGGACCGGTGAGACCCGGGCGCACGTCGAGTCGGATGAAGTGGCGAGCCGCATACCGGGCGACTTCGTCGGGAAGCGGCGGGCGCGGCCCGACCAGCGACATGCTCCCACGCAACACGTTCCAGAACTGCGGCAGTTCGTCCAGGCTCGTGCGACGAAGGAATGATCCGAGCGATGTGATGCGCGGATCGTGGACCACCTTGAAGAGCGGTTCGTCGCCGTACACGTTGCGGCTCGAGAGCTCCGCCTGCTGCTCCTCGGCGGACGCAATCATGCTGCGGAACTTCCACATGTGGAACGTCCGCCCGCCCTGCCCCACTCGCTCCTGACGGAACAGCGCCGGCCCGCGGGAGGTGGCGCGTACGGCCAGCGCGATCAGCACGAACAGTGGCGCCAGCACGACGAGCAGCAGCAGTGAAATCACGATGTCCATCGCGCGTTTCACCACCAGTTGGCGCCCTCGCTCACCGGGTCGGACCAGTCGCATCAACGGGTCGCCATGATGGAAGACCAGCTGCGGCTCGAAGCCGTGCAGATTCAGCGTGCGCGGCAGGCAGACCACGTTGCATCCAGCGGCGTCGGCCACGCGTGCCAGGCGCTCGGCAAGTGGCTCACTCAGATGCCCGAAGAGCACGACGGTGTCGGCACGATGCTCATCGATGAGCCGCATCATCGCACTGGTGGGCCCGAGCGGTCCGCCGCGCTCCTCACTCTCCGTGGCATCCACTTCGCCGACGAAGCGAAATTCCGTTGGATCCGCAAAGGCCGGGTTCGTGCGCCCTGCGCGGAGGTCCCGGCTTGGAGCGACGAGAATCGCCCGGAGCGCGAGGTTCGCGCGCGGACGCACGCGATCGACAAGCACGTCGAGCACGACTCGCACGATGACGAGTGCTGTCGCGATCGCCAACCCGACGAAGGTGACACTCAAGAGCCGGGCGACGGCGGGCGGGGAAAAGAGATCGGTCCATGTCACGAACAACACGCCGAGAAGCGCACCCAGCGCCACGCTGCGAATGTGGCGCTTTCTGGCGCCGCCGACATACCCGCCGCAGATGGCAAGGCCAAGCAGGACGGCTGCCTCGAGGGGCACCGCAGGGACGCTTCCTGCCGGCACGATCGAAGCGAGCGCGGCAGCAACACGCTCACCCATCCAGGCCTGATCGCGCGCCGCAGACAAGACCAACCGGAGCGCCTCGAGCGTGACGAGGTCCACGCACACGAGAATCAGTATTCGAAGGAGGCTGCGCCACACGTGTCGCCAGACCGCGTGCGGTGCCCGCGCGTGCAGGATGTCGGGGAGCGGGACGCCATCGTACTCCGTCGACGAACCTGGCCCGACGGGCGTGGGGTCGAGCGAACGCGACCGCAACCTCGACTTTCGAGGCGGTCGTGTGCTCATGGTGCTCGGAGGGCGGCTGGCTCAGGCAGGCGGTGCACTCGTCTCTTCAGCAGCACGCAGGTGGACGCCGGCGGCGTGTGCCGGCGCGAGGCGCGCTGTTCGGGAAGGTTAGCCGGATAGTGTCGGTACGGACACTGGTCACCTTCAGATACCCGTGCCCGGCGCCAGATTCACGACGTGCAGGGTCCGACCGTGCCTGGCCGCGAATCGCATCGCCTCTATCGTCTCGACCGCCCCGATCGACCGGCCCGGGGATGGAAGCGGAACTCGATGCTGAGGTTTCGCTGGTCGATCTGCAACTCCTCGTTCTCGAAACACAGACCGAGTGCTTGCCAGTACAAGTTGAGTCGATTCTGCGTGGTGAGGGAGGATTCAAGCCACCCGGCACGCGTCAGTGCGGTGGCGCGCACGCCCCAGGCCAAGCTCACGTCGTGCTTGCAGAGTCCATTGCCGTTCGGCCGGGGAATGGTGTAGAACGAGTCGTCGTCCCATTTGATGCGATAGGCAACAAGCCCGAGGGATCGAGTCGGACTGACGGCGTCGAGGCTCACTCGCTGCGTGAGGCTTCCCGGCCCGATCACGGCGCCGATCACCTGGCCCTTCTGCGTGAACCCACCCTGCACGGCGCGGCTCGTGTACCATGAGCCGATCGGACGCTCACGATAGGTGGAACTCTGATTGGTCTGCGAGTACTCTGCGGCGATGCGTGCCGACCAGTTCTTCCACCGCGACGGCCGCGTGTGTTGAAGACCAATCGTCAGCGCCTGGGTGTGATCAGGAGATTCGAAGAAGTCTCGCACGCCATTCGGCAACTCGGCCCTGCCCCACTCGACCCAGATCTCCGCACCGTCATCAGGCATGCGGAAGTCAGCGAAAATGCTGAACAACTGATCGCGGCCGGCGTTCTGCGTGCTGTCGCCAATTCCGAGTGCATTCGGCGTCCCGACCGGGATGATCGGGTCAACGAGATGTCGCAGCCAGGCGTTGCCAAGGATTGGAGCGGCGACAAGACGCGCTGCGCCGATCGAAAGCCCAGGTGCCGCGGACGGTCGCCAAACCGCCTGCAAGCCAGACAGCGTCCGGCTCGAGTCTTCCGGTACGGCAAAGAAGAACTTCGAGAACGACATGCCGCCAATGAAGTACCGCAACTCGAGTTCGCCTGCCGCTCGAATTGGTCGCGTCGTGCGAACATAGACACGCGGAACACCTGCGGCCTGTGAACCAAGCAGCAGCGCATTGTGCTGACCCGGCCCCCACCACTCTGACTCAGTGGTGAAACCGACCTCGGCACGGGGCGCCCGGAACCACAGGGAGAGCGCGCCAGGATCGAGTCGACGGAACGGGATATTCCCGAATCGTCGCGGCACATCGAGTGATCGCGGGATGTAATGGTACGGCGAGGCCCACGGGCTGTAGTCTTGCCGGAGCGGCGGTACGAACTGCGGGTTGTCCGGCAACTCGAAATCCGCGTTCTCTGCATACCAGGACGTCGGCGCGATGATTGCGCCCCACCGCGCGTTCCTGCCGCAGATGGCGATGCCACCAGTGACGCTGTAGCTGAGCCCCTTGCCTGCCCACATCGGGCCATCGTTCGCCGGCATCGGAAAGGCCTGCTGCGACGTCACGAGGACCTCTGGCAACACCGCCGCAATGCGAATCGCTGCGGGGGAGCTGTCAGCGAGCATCTGGTCGCGGGCAAGATCCGTCGCGCGTCGGGCCATTGACAACGACTCGCCGGCACGAAGGCCGCGCGCACGCGCCAACTCGTCCACCAGCCCGCCAGGGAGCTCGGTGGCAACCGCTCCCTTGGCGCAACGCCACTCGCGCCCCGCTGACTGCGCGAGTGAAGGCGCGCCAATGCAGGTCAGCGCGAACAGCGCGCAGGAGAAGACAGATGTTCGCATGAGGTGAGGTCGCCTGGATACTCCGTGGAACGCGCCCGCGGACCGAACCGTGCGCGGATGCCGCGCCAGATTTTCAGGAATCAAGAGAGAAAAAGCTGGGTTCGGTCACCGCAATAACCGCGAGTCGCGCACAACATGAGTGGTCTCTAAACCTCTGGTGTCGAGCCTCCTCACCTGTGTGAATCTGCTCGGCCCGCTGCCACGGGAGAGGTCCAACGTAGGGAATGCCCCGTCCTCCTACAACTCGACCTGTTCTCGTGCAACAAGCTCGACTGGAAAACACGCACGGCGTCTTCTCGTGCTGGCACAGAAAGTGTGAAGTGCCGCCTGAGCGATCCCAACGCGCAATCGTGCAGCCGAGGGTCAGAGCCCGCATCCCTAACAATTGCATCGGGTTACAGCCATATTTGTACATCAGAGATCAGCACGCCAGCCGCATTGCACCACGTGACCGGTTTCACCGATTGGAAGTACGGAAGACGGAGTCTACCCACCCGACTCCGGGCAGGATCCGCAAAACCACTTCACACCTCGCAATAATGACGGGTGTCCAAACACCCCAAGGTCAGCCACGGATGGCCGCGACACGCACGCGGGTTCTCGTCGTGGCGGACCTCGGACTGAGCCTGATAGCGTCGCTGCTCGCGTACATCGCCCGCTTCGAGAGTTGGCCCGTACCGTTGCCGTATCGTGACAGCATGCTGACCTACGCGCTGATTGTCTGCGTACTGCGACTCGGTGTGTTTTCTGCGACAGGGGCATACACGCAAGCGTGGCGCTATGCCAGCATTCGCGAAGCGATGCGACTGCTGTATACCGGATTGGGACTCGTCGTGTTGACCGCTGCCGTCGGCATCGGCGTCGGTGTTGTCACCGGGACACGGGTACCGTGGTCGGTGGTGCTGCTCGACTGCGCCGCCTTCATGGGAGCCGCGATCAGTCTTCGCCTCTTGGCGCGGGCATGGCGGCAGAGCGCACTGGGGCGGGTGAAGCCGAAGCGCAGTGGCCGGAAGACGTTGATCATCGGAGCCGGGTCTGCCGGCCAGCTCGTTGCCCGCGAGATGTTGGAGAATGCGCGGACCGGGATGGTACCGTTCGCATTCCTTGACGACGACCCATCGTTGCACGGCAAGCGCATTCTCGGCTTGCCGGTTGTCGGGCATACCAGTGAGATGGTATCGGTCGTCCGCAGCGCAGGTCTCGACTTCGTCGTCATCGCCACGCCGTCTGCGCCCGGGTCGTTCATCCGTCGCATCGTGCAGCTTGCCCGCGAGGCCGGTGTCGAGGCACGCACTGTGCCCGCGCTGGACGACCTGCTCAGCGGCCGTGTGTCCATCACCGCGTTGCGCGAAGTCCAGATCGGTGACCTGCTGCGGCGCGAACCTGTCGAGGTCGATCTGCGCGGGCTCCAGTCGCTCGCCGCCAACCGCACCATTCTCATCACTGGTGCCGGTGGCTCCATCGGGAGCGAACTGTGTCGACAGATCGCCACCCTCGCACCGGACCACATCGTCCTGCTGGGGCACGGCGAGAACTCGATCTTCGAGATCCACGCCGAACTGCGCGAACGATTCCCCGATGTGCGCACGGTGCCCATCATCGCCGACATCAAGGACGCGGAACGCATTCACCGGGTCTTCCAGGACTGGCGTCCGTTCGCGGTCTTCCATGCAGCGGCACATAAGCATGTGCCGTTGATGGAGGACAATGTGATCGAAGCGGTCCTCAACAACATCGTCGGCACGCGCAACGTCGTGACGAGTGCGCTCGACGCCGGGGTCAGGCATTTCGTCCTTGTCTCGACCGACAAGGCGGTGCGTCCTGCCAACATCATGGGCGCTACCAAGCGTGTTGCCGAGATGATCGTTTGTCACGCCGCACACACGCATCAGGCCCACTTTGTCGCGGTGCGTTTCGGCAACGTCCTCGGAAGTCGTGGAAGCGTTGTGCCGACCTTCATGCGTCAGATCCGCAACGGCGGCCCGATCACGTTGACGCATCCCGAGATGCGCCGGTTCTTCATGACGATTCCCGAGGCAACGCGCCTCGTGCTGCAGGCGGGCGCCATCGGCTCTGGCGGCGAGGTCTTTTGCCTCGACATGGGCGAGCCGATCCGCATCTATGATCTCGCGCTGGACCTGATCCGACTCTCCGGGCTCACGGAAGGCGAGGACATCAAGATCGTCTTCAACGGTGTGCGACCAGGCGAGAAGCTCTACGAGGAGCTGTTCTTCGCCGGCGATGAAGTCCTGGGGACGGAGCACCCGAAGATCATGAAGGCGCGGTATGATGCCCCCGACCTCCGCGTATACATGCAGATCGTGCAGCTGATCGAGTCAGCGACGCGGAATGCCAGCGACTCCTACCTCCGTCGCTGCCTCGAGGAAATCGTGCCTGACTTTCGTCCCGAACGTCGCGCCCCACGAGTGACGCCGCCGGAGTTCGAGGAGCGCATTGCGCTGGCAGTCGGGGCGACGCGTCACTGAGCGCCACCCCGCACTCACTCCCGGCTCAGACGCGGTAGTACTCGCGATACCACGTCACGAACCGCTCCACGCCAACCTCGATCGGGGTCGCTGGGGTGAACCCGGTGTCGCGCGTCAGGTCCTGCACGTCGGCGAATGTGGCGGGAACATCGCCCATCTGCATCGGCATCATGTTCTTCGTTGCTGTCCGACCGAGTGCCTTCTCGATCGTCTCGATCAGGTACATCAGTTCCACCGGATTGTGATTTCCGATGTTGTAGAGGCGATACGGTGCCGCGCTCGTTCCCGGATCCGGGTCCGCACCATTCCAGTCCGCGTTCGATGACGCCGTGCGATCGCTCGTGCGCACCACCCCTTCGGCGATGTCGTCAACGAAGGTGAAATCACGGCGCATCTGGCCATTGTTGTACACGTCGATTGCGCGGCCTTCGAGAATCGCCTTGGTGAACAGGAACATTGCCATGTCGGGGCGACCCCAGGGACCGTACACCGTGAAGAACCGGAGCCCCGTCGTCGGCAGTCGGTAGAGGTGGCTGTACGTGTGAGCCATCAACTCGTTCGCCTTCTTCGTCGCGGCGTAGAGCGACAACGGATGGTCCACGTTCTGGTGCACGCTGAACGGCATCGCCGTGTTCGCCCCGTACACGCTCGACGAGGACGCATACGTGAGATGCTCGACGCCGCTGTGCCGGCATCCCTCGAGGATATTCGTGAAGCCGACGATATTGCTGTCGATATACGCGTGCGGATTCTCGAGCGAGTATCGCACGCCGGCCTGCGCAGCAAGGTGAATCACCTTCTCGAACTTGCCGTCGGCGAAGAGCGCCTCCATCCCCGAACGATCAGCCACATCCAGTTTCCTGAACGAAAATCCCGCCTTCCCGGTCAACCGCGCCAGTCGCGCGTCCTTGAGCGTCGGATCGTAGTAGTCATTCAGGTTGTCGATGCCGACCACTTCGTCGCCCCGATTCAACAGTATGTGGGCGACGTGGGAGCCGATGAAGCCGGCCGCACCTGTAAGGAGAATCCTGGTCATGAACAGTGGTTGGGGATCGGTGTCACGTGAGTGCGGCGCGCCCTAGCGAGCCTCTCGCTGCGCAAGCGCCAGGTCGGCGTCACACATGAGCTGGACCAGCCCGCGGAATGTGACCTTGGGCTCCCAGCCAAGGACGCGCTTCGCCTTGGACGCGTCACCCAGCAGGAGGTCGACCTCCGCCGGCCGCAGGTGCCTCGGACTGTGCGTCACGACGGCCCGCCAGTCGAGATCGAGGTAAGTACCGGCCTCATCCAGAAATTCCTCGACGCTGTGCGTCTCGCCGGTCGCGATGACAAAGTCGTCCGCCTCATCCTGCTGGAGCATGAGCCACATCGCCTCCACATAGTCACCCGCAAACCCCCAGTCACGGCGTGCCTCGAGGTTGCCGAGTGCCAGTGACTCCTGCATGCCAAGTTTGATGCGGGTCAAGCCGCGGGTGATCTTGCGCGTGACGAAGTTCTCGCCGCGTCGCGGACTCTCGTGGTTGAAGAGGATCCCACAGCTCGCCGGAAAGCCATAGCTCTCGCGATAGTTCACCGTCAGCATGTGGGCGAAGACCTTGGCGCACCCATACGGCGAGCGTGGATAGAACGGCGTCGATTCTGACTGCGGTGTCTGCTGCACGAGGCCGTACTGCTCGCTCGAACTTGCCTGGTAGAACTTGGGCGCGATGCCAAGGCTGCGCATCGCCTCGAGGAGCCTGAGTGTGCCGGTCCCGACAACGTCCGTGGTGTACTCCGGCACGTCGAAACTCACGCGGACATGGCTCTGGGCGCCAAGATTGTACACTTCATCCGGCATGACTGTCGCGAGCACCCGCTGCAACGACGAGGAATCGCCAAGGTCTCCGTAGTGCAATTGCAGGTGCGAGCCTGACGCGATGTGCGGCAGCTCGTACAACGGATCAATGCGCTCGGTGTTGAAGGTGCTTGCGCGCCGCACGACGCCATGGACTTCGTAGCCCTTGCCGAGGAGAAACTCCGCCAGGTACGAGCCGTCCTGCCCGGTGATGCCGGTAATGAGTGCCTTGCGAGGTGACATGCGCTGACGTATGACGTGAAGGGATGCACCAAACTCGGTGTGACCGGATACGATCGACAAAACCTAGCGGAGCACGGCCCCGGATTCCACCGAAGTCCTGAGCTGACAGCAGCTTAGCGTTTCGGCGGGGCAACCAGCACACCATCGCGCTCAAGTCGGCCGCGGAGCACGGCGTCCACGCGTACCCGGACTATCAGGTCTTCGCCGTCCTCCGACTGCTCGAGGACTTCGCCCTGGCTGTAGAGCGTCGAGAGCAGCTTGCCGTTGGCGACCGGCACACGCACCCGAACGATCGGACGCACTGCCCGCACGCCCTCACGGAGTCGCTCACGCAATGGCTCGAGGGCGCCTTCGAGCTCAGCTGAAACGAACAGCGAGCCCGGAATGAGGTTGGAAACCCGTGTCCGCACCGCATCATCAACGTCCGGAGCGAGCAAGTCCATCTTGTTGAAGACGTGAACGAGCGGCGTGTCGTGGGCGCCGAGTTCCGTCAGCACCTCGTCAACCACCAGCCGGTGTTCCTCCCAGCTCGCGTGACTGGCATCGACAACATGCAGCAGCAGGTCCGCCTCGCGCACTTCATCGAGCGTCGCGCGAAAGCTCGCGACCAGATGATGTGGCAGCTTCCTGATGAACCCGACCGTGTCGGTGACCAGGCAGTGGTACCCTTCACCGAGGTCCACATCGCGCGTCAGCGGGTCCAGCGTCGCGAAGAGACGGTCTTCGACGTACACATCTGATGACCCGCTCAACGCGCGCAGGATCGAGCTCTTTCCCGCGTTCGTGTACCCGACCAGCGAGACGCGAAATGCACCTTCACGATGCGCGCGCAACGTGGCACGGTGGCGGGTCACCTCCTGAAGCCGCGAGCGCAGGACGCGGATTCGGTGGCCAATGAGTCGTCGGTCGGTCTCGAGCTGCGTTTCGCCAGGGCCGCGCATGCCGATGCCGCCGCGAAACTTCTCCAGATGCGTCCACATCCGCGTCAGGCGCGGCAGCATGTAGTTCAGCTGCGCGAGCTCCACCTGCATTCGCGCCTCGCTGCTTCGGGCCCTCGTGGCGAAGATGTCGAGGATGAGCTCTGCACGGTCCATCACGCGCTTGCCGACGATCTGCTCGATGTTCTTGCCTTGCGTCGGCGTCAACTCATCGTCGAAGATCACCAGCGTCGCATCCAGCTCGTTCACGCGCTCCCGCAGCTCCTCCAGCTTGCCGCTGCCGAGGTAGGTGCCGACATGCGGCTTGTCGATCTGCTGCGTCAGTGTTCCGGCGATCTCCGCGCCTGCCGTGTCGGCAAGACGGCCGAGCTCCGCGAGATGCTCGTCCACCTGATGTCTCGCTGCCGTGCGTTTGCGCGGCGCGCCGACCAGCAGGGCACGTTCGGTGGGAGCCGTCAGTGTGATCGAATCACGCGCGATGATACACCTCTGTCACTGTCGAATCGTCCTGAAGGCGTCAAACCGGCCCGCCTCGTTGAATTGGCGGGAGAACGTCCCCGCGAATGACTTCAAGGTAACGTCGCCGATCAGCCGATATGGAACTTCGCCCCCGCGGAGCAGTTGCGGCCCGACCGTCTGCACGGCGCGAAAACCGATCCGGACGGGAAGGCGCACCAGGATCGAATCACGCCTCGCGACCGTGAACCCGCTGTCGAGCGCGCCCGCACCAACCTCGACGCTGTCGACCATCAACCGGTACCGCAGCGCCGACGCGCCCAGTGAATATGAGTTCGGATTGAAGAGATGCAGCTGTATTTCGAACACAGCGCCGTCGAGGCCGACGGAGCGAACGCCCACACCGCGAAAGGCGACGTCGGGCTGCGTGAACACCGCACGGGCCGCTGTCGCGCAGCCCGTGACGACGGCCGCGCCACACAACAGCAGCACCCACAGCGGCCGACGACCAAAAACGATACCAGCCACGATTCCTCCATCGCGAGTCAATCCAACGCGGTCACAGCGGATCAATCCGTCAAACCTCCTTCGTCCGCGGCCTGGCGTTCGGAACGTCGCGCCGCCCACCATTCGAGCCGTTTGCTGATTTCCTTCTCATACCCCAACGGCCCCGGCGTGTAGTACACCGACTCCGCCAGCTCGTCAGGCAAGTGTGAATGCGCGGGCACGCCAGCCGGTTGATCGTGCGCATACTCATACGCCGCGCCGTAACCCAATGACGCGTGCAGGCGTGTCGGCGCGTTCCGAAGCTGCAACGGCACCGGCAGATTCGGAGTGTCGCGCGCGCTCCGTAGCGCTGCGTCGAGCGCGACCTTGACGCGATTCGACTTCGGTGCTGTTGCAAGGTAGATGGTCATTTCCGCCAGCGGAATCAATCCTTCCGGTGCACCAAGCATGTGAAACGCATCGCGCGCGGCCACCGCCAGCTGCAACGCGCGGGGATCTGCCACACCGATATCCTCGGCAGCCATCGCCATGGCGCGTCGGAACAGCGTCATCGGGTCCTCTCCCGCGTTGACCATGCGTGCCATCCAGTACAGCGCGCCCTGCACGTCGCTGCCACGGAGTGATTTATGGTACGCCGAGAGCAGATCGAAGTGCTGCTCACCGACTCGATCGTGCCGCGGCAAGCGCTGTTGCAGCGCACGCTCGAACAATTCACGTGTCAGGATCGCACCATCATCGACCCCCGCCGCCGCCGCTTCAAGCGTCCCGATCGCGCGTCGTGCGTCGCCATCTGCCCACCGGCATACAGCTTCCAACGCGCCCGCTTCAGCCGAGAGCCGCCGCGACCCAAGGCCACGGTCAGCGTCTCGCAGCGCACGATCCAGCAGCCCCCGCAAGTCATCCTCCGACAGCGGCTGCAGCACGACAACCCGCGCACGACTGAGGAGTGCCGCGTTTATCTCAAAACTCGGCGCTTCGGTCGTCGCCCCGATCAGCGTCACCGTGCCGTCTTCGACGATCGGGAGCAGCGCGTCCTGCTGCGCCGCATTCATCCGGTGAATCTCGTCCACGAACAACAGTGTGCGGCCTCCACCGGCCAGCAAACGCTGGCGTGCCTGTTCCGCCACGACGCGCAAGCGGGGTACACCATCGCTCACGGCACTGAACGGCTCGAACGTCCAGCCGACGCGCTGCGCAACGAGCCGCGCCAGCGTCGTCTTGCCGGTGCCGGGTGGCCCCCACAGGATCATCGAGCCGAGCACTCCGCGATTGATCGCGTCGTACACCGGCGTTCCGGGCGCGAACAACTGGCGTTGACCGACGTACGCTTCCAACGTTCGCGGTCGCAGTCGGTGCGCCAACGGCGCGGCGCTCACTGCCTCACTGAACAAGCCTGGCGCGGCAGTCGCGCCCTCGAACGTGCGCCGGATACTCACGCGGGGTGCAGCGCGAGTACCCGCACCAGCGTCGCCACGCCCGCAGTGAGCGCGGGGGCCGGTGGGAATGCACCGCGCGCCGGACGCCACAGCCGTCCACGCACGCGTGGACGCTCGCGCAATCCGGCCCGGTCGTGAAGGTACAACCAGCGATCGGTGCGGGACCACGTGACGATTTCGAGATGCGCGGACAGTGAGAGCTGCTCCCCCATGCCATCAATCGTGAACTCCACGCCACCTGCACCGAGGACAGGAATCCGGAGCGGATAGAACGCATCGAGAAACGCGGCCTGCGTCACATTGTCGGCGCGAAATACGGAGCCCGAGCGCCAATCGTCAACCGTGAGCGTGAACAAGCCAGGGAAATCGGGCACCAGCGCCAGGAACAACTCGACCATCGCTTCCGCATTCCCGACTGCCCGGGTGCCAACCAGGCCGTCGCGGCGCATCACGGCATATGTGTCCGTCGTGTCGCGAAAGCGACGCCAGACGGACACCTCTGGAACCGGTTCGCGAAAGTACGCCAATCAGGTCTCCTCTGCGGGCTGCCGCGCCATCACGAGCAGTTGGGCATTCGTGTTCAATGTCGGGTCATCGAGCACGCGGTCGAGCAATGACTGCAAGATACGCCCCAGTGCCGGGCCCGCCTTGATACCCGCCTCCTGGAGGTCGCTCCCGCTGACCGCGAGATCCCCGAGGGCGATCGGGTCCCGCCACGCGATCGTCAGCATGAGTGCGGCGAGGCGAGCAACCTCTGCTGCTGTCGGCGCCGCCTCGCCCGCATCCCGCATTGCAGCCCAGAGCGACGCGAAGACACGCAAGGTGCCGTGCACACGGAGCCGGCCGATCCCGGACACGATTCGGCGCAACTCTGCCGTACCCGAGCCTCCGCCGGTTGCAAGTCGCGCGAGGTCCGGACCCCGTGTCGCCCATGACTCGGCAACGGCACCAGCAAATGCAGCCTCATGATTCGACGCGCGAAGCCCCATAAGCGCCTCCCGGGCACCGGCACCACCGAGCGCCGAAAACGGCAGCGCAAGTCTGGTCAATGACCGAAGTGACGCTCGCTCCGGCCGTGCCGTCTGCGAAGCGAGCGGCACGTGGTCAATCGCTGAGAAGTACAGCTCCGGCACGGTCGTCAATCGCGGCACCAGCACGCCGAGTGCGCCCGATTCCCGCCACAGCTTGAACGCACTCGACGGGTACCGAACCTGATCGAGGGTTTTCGTCCACTCCTGGAGCACTCGTTCAATTGAGAGTCTGCCGAGCGAGGGAGCACTTTCCACGATCGCCGCCCATGTCGCCGGCTCGATGGAGAAACTGAATCGCGACGCAAAACGAATCGCGCGCAGCGCGCGCAGCCGATCTTCCGCCATCCGCCGCGAGGGGTCGCCGACGGCGCGAATGATTCCCGCTTCAAGATCGGCGCGGCCCCCAAAAGGGTCAGACAGGGCCTGGCGACTGGGCGACCAGGCGATCGCATTGATCGTGAAGTCACGGCGGGCAAGGTCTTCCTCGAGTGACACACCGAAACGCACGACGGCGTGACGTCCATCGGTCTCCACGTCCGCCCGAAACGTCGTCACCTCATGCAGGCGTCCGTCACTGCCGAACACACCGATCGTCCCATGCTCGATCCCCACCGGCACCGTCCTGGCAAACAGCCGTCTGGCCTCCTGCGGAGTGGCCGCAGTGGCGAGATCCCAGTCCAGGTCCGCATGCCCGAGCAGCGCATCGCGAATGGCACCGCCAACACACCACGTCTCGAAACCAGCCGCTTCAAGCCGCCTGGCGATCTCCAGGACCGCCGTCGGGGGACGGATGAGCGGATCACTCATGCGACTGCCGGAATCCGGACGCGCCGTGACGAGACGGCGCACACGTGCGTCGAGACGGAGTTGAGCCACGAGGCGCAGGCAGGACCATGACCGAAAGCTAACGAGCTCAGACGCATTACATTTCAACGATGATGATTGCCGACCTCGAAACTCTTCTCGCGGCCTCGCACGCCACTGCCGCGTTCCGCGCCGATCTTGCCGCGTACGCGGCCCGCCTTCCTGCGGAACGCGTCACCTCATCCTCCCCTGCCCCGCGCGTCAAGGTGCTTCGTGCGATCGCGCAGCTGCTGCACTCGGAGCCCGCGCTCGAAGTGGACAGGATCAACGTGCGAGCCGTCAGCGGCTGCGCCGATTTCGTTGGCACACTGACGGCACAGGACGCCGACGGCGAATCACATGTCTTCGATTTCGAGTGGAACTGTGAGTGGAAAGCACGCGAACTTGGCTATGTGGACTATTTCGGGCTGCCAGACCAGATTCGCGCTGCACAGGAGTTTGACTGGAAATGCTTCGCGCACTGGACCCGTGCCACCAGTCGCGCGACTCAGACTGCCTGACTGCACCGCGGCACCGTCATGAGCCGGCGAACACCGACGAAAGTGCGTCGCCTCTCAGGCCGGCACCCAGCGCGAGCATGAGATCGATGCGAGCCTGCGTGGGACGCTGCGCCCCAGCGAAGATCGTCCCGAGCTCCCCGAGCCGGCGGCCACCACCGGGGTAACCGTATGTCTGTCCGACGCGGCCTCGCCCCGTGCGCGATGTGATCACGACCGGCTTTCCTGCGTCACGCCACGCGTGCAGTGCGTCTGCCATGACGGGCGGCAGATTGCCGCGACCGAGCGCCGCGAGCACGACGCCGCATGCTGTCGGCAACACTGCATCGAGCAGGCGCGCATCGGCGCCGGCCCACGCGCCGACGATGTCCACCGGACCCGCCAGTGCCGCCGGCGTGAGTATCGGGCGCTGCACCGACAGGGCACGTCGAAAGATGACCGCCTCGTCATCCACTTCGGCGACGGGGCCAAGGCCCGGGCTCTCGAACGCGTCCAGCACATGTGTGTGCGCCTTCGTCACGTCGACCGCAGAATACGCCCGTCCATTCATCACCAGCAGAACGCCGTACCCTCGGGCATCGGGATGTGAGGCGACGCGCACGGCATCCACCAGGTTTGCCGGCCCGTCCCATCCAAGTTCACTCAGGTTTCGCATCGCTCCCGTGAACACGATCGGCTTCTCCGTGCGCACTGACCGCGCGACCAGATAGGCCGTTTCCTCGACGGTATCCGTGCCATGCGTCACGACGACGCCGTCGATGCCCGGCTCCGCGACAAGCTCGACCAGTCTGGCGCGCAACGCCCACATTCTTTCGGCATCCATGTGCGGCCCGGGGAATCGCCCCCACTCCTCGATCCGCACCTCCGCGACGTCCTCGATCCCGCGCGCCGCACTGAGAATGTCGCGCGCGTCGAGTGCGGGCACAGCGCCTCCAGCCAATGGGTCGACACGCATCGAGATCGTGCCGCCGGTGAACACCATGGCAATCATGGCGACAGGTGCGCCGCACGCATCACCCGCACAGCACGCTCCCGCCGTTGACGTTGAGGATCTCACCGGTGATGTGTCTCGCCAGCGGGCTCGCGAGAAAGACGATCGGGCCGGCGATATCGTTCGGCGACGCGATGCGGCCAAGTGGAATCGAGGCCGCGATCCGCTGCACTTCTTCTCCGAAGACGACAGGTGCTATCGCCTCCGTGTCGACCCAACCCGGCGCAACGGCGTTTACCGTCACCTGTCGTGGGGCGAGCTCGATGGCAAGGGATTTCGTCAGCGAGATCATCGCGCCCTTGGCCGCCGCGTAGTCGGCGTGGAACGCCTCACCACGCTGGCCCGCCGTGCTGCTCACGAACACGATCCGGCCATCGTCGGTCACACTCCGCGACGCGGCACGAGCACACTGGAACATGGCTTCGTAGTTCTGCGCCGCCGTATCCTGCCAGCGGATGTCACTCATCGTCGCAAGCGGTTCAGGTGTCGTCGGCCAGAAGCCCGCATTGACGACCATCACGTCGATCGCGCCCAGTGTGGCAGTCGCCGCAATGCACAGCGCATCCGCGCCGCCACGACGAGACAGGTCGGCCGAGACAGCCGCGGCGCGCACCCCGTGTGAAACGCACTGCGCCACGATCGCGTCAGCGGCAGCGCGCCGCGAGCGAAAACCGATCACGACGTCGGCACCCGCACGGGCGAACAAGACGGCTGCAGCAGCCCCGATCCCGCGACTGCCGCCCGTCACCACCACTCGTCGTCCCCGCAGATCTATCATAGTGTCGCCTCGATCAGGTCGCAGATGGCATGCTCGATGGTGAGGTGCAATTCCTGCGCACGGTCCGTGCGCGTGGTCGGGATGACGACGGAATGGTCCGCCGCGCGGAGAAGCTCGCCTCCATCCCGGGCACTGAAGGCGAGCACCGGGACACCCTTCTCCCGGGCCGCGGCGGCCGCGAGGAGCACGTTCGGCGAGTTGCCACTCGTGGAATGAATGACGAGCAGGTCTCCGGGACGACACAGCGCCTGCACCTGGCGCGCGAAGATCTGGTCGAAGCCAAAGTCATTGCCCGCCGCAGTGATCAGTGACGAGTCCGTCGTCAGCGCCACGGCCGGATACGCGCGTCGGCTGCGTGTATATCGGACGATGTACTCAGTTGCCAGATGTTGCGCATCCGCTGCGCTCCCGCCGTTGCCGCAGAAGAACAGTGTGCCACCGCGTGCGACGGTCTCTTCGATCATCGCTGCCGCGCGATCGAGTTGCGGGCCGATCGTGGCTGCGGTGCGCAAGGCGGTTTCCGATAGCTCCTGCAGCGCCCTCGTGATATGGTCGACTCGCGACATCCGGTCTCGGGCTTATGGTGTATTGCGCAGCGGCGTATTGCGCAGCGGCGTATCGCGACGGCGTCCGATCAGTTCGCGCAACCGTGTGAACATTCCCTTCTCCGGTCGCACCGGTGGCACCGGCACGAGTCGCTTGTCGCTGAGCAGCGCCGCAGGATTGACCTGGGTGAGGAGCGTCATGGCATCCACCGCACCGATCTCGCGCAACCAGACTTCTGCCGCCCAGAGTGACCGCGCATCACCGTGATTGTCGCTCGCCAGGATGTCAATCAGACCCTCAGCCAACATGCCGCGAGCAAGCGTCGAACGATCACCGTCGCCGAGGAGATACGCCGTATCCGTCTGGATCACCGCGCCCACCGTGCGCCACCTGCGCACGAGATCGAGGGATGCGCCGCCGTACCGCTCCGGATGCGCGATCACCGGCAGCACGCCGCTCTCACGGAGACGCGCCAGCTCGGCATCGGTTCCCGGCGGCAGCGGTCCATGCGGGAACTCGACGAGCAGCGCGTTGGACGCACCAAGCCGCAGGTGTGTCGCCGAAAGGTCGATACCGGGAAAGTCGAGCATGATCTCCCATCCACGCTGGATCGTCATGCCCGCTGGCGCCGCTTCACACAGCTCGCGATGCACGCTCCGATACCGGTCGGTTGGCATCCGCGCCGCCTCGCTGGCGGCGAGATGCGGCGTGCAAACCACGCACGTCACACCGACGGACGCAAACCGCTTGAGGACCTCGAGTGACTGCTCCATCGATCGCGAGCCATCGTCAACACCGGGCAGGAGATGCGTATGGATGTCAATCATCGGCACGCCATCACGCGGTCAGCTCGCCCGTGCGTCCACGACGGCGGCCAAGGCGCGCATCGCCGCCGCTGCATGTGCATCGAGCGCTTCAGGAGCTTCCGCCGCTGCCTCGAATGCATACGTGACGAGCGCATCGGCCGTCAGGAGATCGAGGGCGACGTCCCGTTGCGTGGTGCCTGCGCGCAACACGGAGGCCAGCAGATCCCGTCCCGACTCGAACAACGCTGTCACGACTGGATCCCGACCGCCGTTGTGCAGGCCACCCAGGATTGCGTCCAGTCGCGCGCGGAGCGCCGCAGGCGGCTGCTCGGCGTGTGCCGCGACCCACTCCGCTGCTGATCCCGTCATTCTCAGTCCTCTGCCTTGCGGTTCGGCACGCCTCAGGCGCGCAAGAGCAGTGTAACGACTCGCTCCACCGCCTCAAGCGCCACGATGATCGCCCCCGCGTCCGGAAGGCCCGCCTGTGCCATGTGCGCCTTGCCACCGCCGCGCCCGCCCGCGACTTCTGCCAACGCCTTCACCACGACGTCGGCACCAACTCCGCGTGCGCGCACCGCGTCAGTGACCGTCACCAGCATCGCGGCTTTGCCGTCCTCGAACCGCGTCGCCAGGACACCGATCCCGTCAGCCTTGAGCTGGTCTCGCAGCGCATCGCCCATCGCCTGCAAGGCCTTCATGTCTGGAATGCCAACCACTTCGCCGCGTGCGACGGTGACGCCGTCAATCCGTTGTGCGGTGCTCAGCACCTCGGTCAGTCCGCCGCCGCCACCTTTCACGGCATCGGCAAGGCGCTTCTCCAGCAGCCGCCGTTCGTCAAGAACCTGCTGCACCTTGCGCGGCACGAGTTCAATCTGATTTGCCTTCAGCAGCTCGGCCGATTCCACCAGCAGCGCTTCACGGCCGCGCAGGTGCGCAAATGCCGCGCGTGCCGTGAGCGCCTCGATGCGACGCACGCCGGCAGCGATCCCTGTCTCGTGCACCAGCACGAAGATCCCGATCTCCGCGGTGTTGCGGACATGTGTGCCGCCGCACAACTCCTTCGAAAAGCCGTCGATCCCGACAACACGCACGGTGTCGCCATACTTCTCGTTGAACAGCGCCATCGCACCATCGGCGACGGCGTCAGCGTGAGCCATGACGCGCGTCGATACGGGACTCCCGCGCCAGATCTCGCGATTCACGATCGACTCGATCTCGGCGCGCTGAGCTGGGGTCACCGGTCCGTGGTGCGTGAAATCGAAGCGGAGCCGATCCGGGTTCACCAGCGATCCCGCCTGGTGCACATGCTCACCCAGCACCTGACGCAGCGCGGCATGAAGCAGATGGGTTGCCGTGTGATTACGCTCGGTGTCATGCCGCCGATCCGCCGCGATACGCGCAGTCACCGTGCCAAACGCAATGCGCCCGCTCGCCGTACCGATCAACACGGTACGGCCATCCACCTTCTTCACATCCTCAACGGACAGGCGCCAACCCTCGCCGTCTACCTCGCCCGCGTCAGACACCTGCCCACCGGCCTCGGCATAGAACGGCGCATCGCGAACAATCACCGCCATTCGTCCGTCATCCAGCGCGCGGAAGGCCACGAGATCCGTCGTTGTTTCCAGGGCTTCGTAGCCAACGAACCGTTCGGTACCGAGTGCTGCGGGCTCCGATGTCCACGCCGCGAGGTCCGAGAAGGCATCAGCCGAAACGCCAAGCTTCCGGCTCTTTCGGTCTTCCTGCGACTGTGAACGCTGCACCTGCAGTGCCGCGTCGAAGCCAGCGATGTCCACCAGGTAGCCACGCTCGCGCGCCATCAGCTCGGTGAGATCGATCGGAAAGCCGAAGGTATCGTACAGCGTGAACACATCCTGCCCGCTCAACGAGCCACGAATCGAGCTGGATCCTTGCGTACTCCCTGTCGGCGCAAGCTCATCGAACCGCGACATCCCCGCGTCGATCGTTGCGAGGAAGCGCACTTCTTCCGCACGGGTCGTATCGATGATGTGCTGCTCCCGCGCGCGAAGCTCTGGGAAGAAATCGCCCATGCTGTCGATGACAACCTGCACCACGCGCACCAGCGTCGGTTCGCGCCGGCCGAGCAGCCAGGCATGTCGCACACCCCGCCGTAGGATTCGCCGCAGCACATAGCCCCGGCCATCATTCGCGGGAAACACACCGTCGGCAAGGAGGAAAGCGGTCGCGCGAGCGTGGTCCGCCAGCACGCGAAAGCTCGCCGGATCGATCGCTCGTCCGAGTGCGTCACTCGCCATCCCATCGCCAGCGCCTGGCCGATACGGGTATGCCACTCCGACCGCCGCCTCCACTGCCGAAATCAGCGGGGCAAACAGGTCGGTGTGGAAATTGTTGCTGACCCCCTGCATGACGGCAGCAATCCGTTCCAGGCCGGCGCCTGTATCGACGCTCGGCGCGGGCAGCGGGACATTCGACCCATCCGGCTGTTTGTCGAACTGCATGAAGACGAGGTTCCAGATCTCGACGAAGCGCCCCGCCTCTGCACCCTCGACGAACGCGTCGAGTGAGAACTCCGACAGATCCGTTCGAGTCCATTCACCAGCCGCACCCGCCGGAAACGCCCAATCCCGCGCCGTTTGGGCCAGGTCAACGAAGATCTCCGTACAGGGGCCGCACGGCCCCGTATCAGCCATCTGCCAGAAATTGTCCTTCGCACCGAGTCCATAGATCCGGCTGTCCGGCACGGCGGCGACATCCTTCCACAACTGCCGCGCCTCATCATCTTCGTGGTAGACCGTCACTCGCAAGCACTCACGCGGGATCTTCAGTTCTTCCGTGACGAATTCCCACGCGAAGCGAATGGCATCGCGCTTGAAGTAATCGCCGAACGAGAAGTTGCCGAGCATCTCGAAGAAGGTGTGGTGGCGCGCCGTATGGCCCACCTGCTCGAGATCGTTGTGCTTGCCACCCGCACGGACGCACTTCTGCGACGTCGTGGCACGCCTGCCAAACGCGGTTTCCTCAATGCCAAGGAAGACGCGCTTGAACTGCACCATGCCCGCGTTGGTGAACATCAGCGTCGGGTCATCGGCCGGGACCAGCGACGACGACGGACGGACGACGTGCTGCTGGCGCTCGAAGTAGGCCAGGAATCGGGAGCGGATCTCGTGAGCGAGCATATCCGCCAAATATAGGCTGGACCTGCAGTTACGGCGACGCCACGTCGCCGTTACCGCATTGCCGTCGGAAGATCCGGTTCGAGGTCGTCTTCGCCGCGGCTTTTCCCACCACTTCGACCGTCACTGGGATCGTCACCGTCGGTCGCACCCCATCCGGCGAGGACGGAGCGACACGTGGCGAGAATCAGATCAAAAGAGAACCCACGCCGCATGAGGAATCCCATGAGGCGGCGCTCCGCAGTGGCCCGGGCGTAAGTACGGAGCTGACGGGCACGCTTCCGGGCCGCCGCGTCGCACCGGGCCGCGTCATCGACACCTTCGCTCTCGACAGCTTCCACAACTGCCGCCTCCGCGACGTCGGCAGCCACACCGCGCTGACGCAGACGGCGCGTCACGGCACCGCTACTGCGTGCCGCGTTCCTCAATTGCGCGGCCGCTTCGGCCCGTGCAAACTCGTCGTCATTGATCAGGCCAATGGAGTCCAGCCTGCCAAGAGCATCACCGATGACCGTCGGATCTGCCTCACACCGCCGGAGCCGCTGCTCCAGATCCCGTCGGCTGCGGCGCGAGGTCGACAACATTCTGAGCGCCGCGTCCTGTGCGTGGACGACACGCGCCTCGCGGGACAGCGCGGCCCAACCCACACCATCGAGCACCATGCCGGTGCGCACGTTGAACGCGAGGACGCCGCTGGCACTGATGACGAGCGTCACGACACCGGCCTGTGCCTGGCATCGGACACGAACTCGGCCCTGCACGCGCGGATCCTCCGCGACACGCGTGACCCGGATCGGCGGCTCGAGCACCGGATCATCCGGGGCAGCGCGCCGCGTTCGTCCACGACCCGCCGATCGCCGGGACTCATTCGGTTGCTCACCATCGCGCGAACGCGACGAAAGGATGGCGCCGACAGTCACAGGGTTCCGGGCCCTGTGCGGCGTCGACTCCACCCCCTCGTCGTCTCCCGCATCAGCGATGCGCATCACACCGCCCGGCTCCGGCGATGACGATACGCACCGGCATCTGCCTACTCCTCGCCGTCAGCGTCCGGCGGAATCACCGGCTGCTCAGTCATCTTCATGCCCAACACACCCTTCACCAGCTCTTCGAGCTCCGCCAGCAGTTCCACATTGTCCTTGAGAAACATCTTGGCGTTCTCACGCCCCTGACCGATGCGCTGGCCCTTGTAGCTGTACCACGAGCCGCTCTTCTCGATGATGTTGCTCTCTGCCGCAATGTCCAGCACCAGTGAGGCGTGGCTGATCCCCTCCGCGTACATGATGTCGAACTCCGCCTGGCGGAATGGCGGCGCAACCTTGTTCTTCACCACCTTCACGCGAACGTGCGACCCCACCACGTCTTCCTTGTCCTTCACCGGTCCGATACGACGAATGTCGAGGCGCAACGACGCGTAGAACTTCAGTGCCTTGCCGCCAGTCGTGGTCTCCGGGCTGCCGAACATGACTCCGATCTTCTCGCGCAACTGATTGATGAAGATCACGGAGGTGTTCGAACGCGCGATCGCACCCGTCAGCTTCCGCAGCGCCTGGCTCATCAGGCGAGCCTGAAGGCCAACGAAACTGTCGCCCATGTCGCCCTCGATTTCCGCCTTCGGCACAAGCGCGGCGACCGAGTCGATGACGATCACGTCCACCGCCCCGCTGCGCACCAGGATCTCGCAGATCTCCAGCGCCTGCTCACCCGTGTCCGGCTGGCTGATGAGCAGGTTCTCGACATCGACACCCAGCTTGCGCGCATACTCGGTATCCAGCGCATGCTCGGCATCGATGAAAGCCGCGACGCCTCCCGTCTTCTGCGCGTTGGCCACGACGTGGAGACAGAGCGTGGTCTTGCCGCTCGACTCGGGCCCGTAGATCTCCGTCACGCGTCCGCGTGGCACACCGCCGATGCCGATCGCGGCATCGAGGTTGATGGCACCCGTCGGGATGCAGTCGACCTTGATACGGGTATCCATACCGAGCCGCATGATGGAGCCCTTGCCGCAGTTCTTCTCGATCTGCGCGACCGCCAGCGCCAGCGCCTTCTTCTTGTTGTCGTCTGCAATCGCCATCGAAGCCATCTCGGTCTCTCCTGCATGGAAAGTCGCGGCGCCATCAGGCCCGGAACCGCAATCTAGTGAATCCGGGCAAAGGCCCCGGCGCCCGAAGATAATACGAAACCGAACAAAAGCCGTCAAGCCCCAACGACTACTCCCCCACCCCGCGAGGCCGATGCCTCACCGTGGTTCCGTCGTGCCACGCTCGCACCGCCGAGGCTACTGCGCCTGGAACGCCGGGAACGCCTCGGCGACATGGCGGATGGCCACACGCTCCCGACTCGCGACGATTCCGACGACATCGAAGCGATAGATCGCGGCGGCCGGCGCGATCACCGTTCCCCGCTGATCGATCCACGTCTGTGCGGAGCGGGTGAGTTCCCGCTGCTTGCGCCAGTTCACGGCCTCGACCGGCTCGCCTGACCAGGTACTCCGTCGAGTCTTCACCTCGACGAATGCGACCACATCATCACGGATCGCAACCAGATCGAGGTCGCGGCGGCCGGATCGCCATCTGCGGTCCACGACCCGCCAACCGTCGCGCACCAGCCACCGCTCCGCGATCCGCTCCCCGAGCGCTCCAAGCGCCTGTGCTTTGGTCTGTGTCATGGGGCCAATGTCAGGCAGCGCGCGCCGCAATGCATCCTGGAATCGTGCGGCCTGCAGCATTTCCCTGCATGGGCATCGCCGAAGCGCGAGCGCTAAGCGCTCCCGCAGATCTCGTCGAGATCCTGAAAGCCTTTCAGCACATCGCGTGGCTTGCTGCCATCTGGCGGACCGAGGATCCCGGCGTCATGCAGCTGGTCAATGATCCGTGCCGCGCGACCATATCCGACCTTCAAGCGCCGCTGCAGCAACGATGTGCTGCCGCCCTGATGCTGGATGCACAGCTCGGCCGCCTCGCGGAACAACTTGTCGCGATCCACCGGATCACCATCGTCATCGGCCGAACCGACATCCGCGGCTTCACGCGCCCGGATCTGCTCGAGAATGTCCGGCTCGAGAGGCGCAGGTGCAGCCGCCGCGCCAAGCGCCTCGCGCTCGGCCGCGGTCCGCAACCGCTGCGCGTCGTACCATTGCATCAACCGCTCGGTATCGTCGCTCGACAGATAGGCGCCCTGCAGTCGACCGGGCTCCGACTTGCCCGGCGGCAGGAACAGCATGTCGCCATTGCCTAGCAACGCTTCCGCCCCCGATCCGTCGAGAATCGTCCGGCTGTCGATCTGGCTCGCCACTCGGAACGCGATCCGGCTTGGGAAGTTCGCCTTGATCAGGCCCGTGATGACGTTCACGCTCGGGCGCTGGGTGGCAAGAATGAGGTGGATGCCGATCGCTCGCGCCTTCTGCGCCAGCATCGCAATCGGTGTCTCGACCTCGCCTTGCACCGTCATCATCAGGTCGGCCATTTCATCGATGATCACGACGATGTACGGCAGGATGCCGCCATCGTACGTGTTCACTTCGAACGCGACCTCCGGATTTCGCGGCTTCTGCAGTCGGGCGCCCTCCTGCACGCGGCGGTTGAAGTCCTGCACGTTGCGACACCCGTTCGCAGCCAGCAGGGCATACCGGTCCTGCATCTCGAGTACGGCCCACTTGAGCACGGCCGCTGCGTCGCGATTGTCAGTGATCACCTTGTGACGCAGATGCGGCAGCGTGTTGTAGACGGACAACTCGACCATCTTCGGATCCACCATCAGAAAACGCAGTGTGGCTGGCGTGTGACGATAGATCAGCGACGTGATGATCGTGTTGACGCACACGGACTTGCCCGACCCTGTCGCACCGGCGATGAGCAAGTGGGGCATCTTCGCCAGATCGGCGATGACCGGTCGACCCTCCAGGTCCTTGCCCAGCGCCACCGGAAGCGCTGCCCGCGCGGAGCTGTACTCGGGATGCTCGACGATCTCGCGGAACGCGACCATTTCCGGATTGGGATTGGGCACCTCGATCCCGACTGCACCCTTGCCCGGAATCGGCGCCACGATCCGGATGCTGTTGGCACGCATTGCCAGCGCAAGATCGTTCGACAGCGATGCGAACTGGCGTACCTTCACCCCTGCGGCCGGCTCCACCTCAAACTGCGTCACGGTCGGCCCGGTCGTCCGCCCGACGAGCTGACCCTCGACCCTGAATGTGCGCAGCGCCGCCATCAGGCGGAGCCCAGCCGCATCGAGCTCGCGCCGATTCGCATCGACGTTCCGCGGCGGCGGCTCCGCGAGCAGCGTAGTCGGCGGCAGGAGGGCGTCGGAACCATCACGCGGCACGGCTGTCGCCTCGATGGCCGCGGTCACTCGTTCCTCACGCGACGGCGCTGGCGGTCTGCCCTTGCGCTCGACAGGCCTGTCGATCGCCGTCGGCACTTCTTCGTCGATGTCCTCGTCCTCCTCGGCATCCGCGGTCTCCCGCGGCACAATTGCCACAGGCTTCCGTCCACGCCCAGGTCGCACCGGCTCACGCACGACGACCGCGGGTCCATAGTCATCGATGGCGGGCATTTCCTCCGGCAGTGGCTCGAGTCGCAGGGCGGCCAGCGACGGGTCATGGGACGAGCTTCGCGAAGGCGTCAACGCCGCTGCGACCTTTGGCGCCCGATCGAACAAAGCCAGGATCGGATTCCACGCCAGCGTGCCGATCGTGAGTCCGCTCACCCCGGCCAGAACGGCCAGCCACGCGCCGACATAACCAATCAGGCGCTCCAGATAGAATGCAATCAGCCCACCCCAGACTCCGGCCACGAGACTGGTGTCGCGCCCGACGCGCAGGCCGAGTGCGGCACCAACGGGCACGAGCAACAACAGCCCGCCCACGAACCAGAGCCACGATCGATCCTCGCTGCGATTCAGTCGCCCGAGCAACCGAAGTCCGTGCACCGCAGGCATGACCGGCAGGAACACTACACCGCTCCAGCCAAGGATCGTGACAAGTGGTGCGACGATGGCTGCGCCGATCGCCCCGAACGCACCTCGCACCTCGAGCAAGCCACCATCGGTCCCGATCGCGTACGTCGCGAGAAGCCCGACCAGGAACACAGCCAGCAGCAGCAATCCCACACCACTCATCTCGCGCTTCATCACGGGCTTACGCTCCCACGGCGCCTGGAGACGCCACACGCAGCGCCCGCTCGCGATACTCAGCCACGACGGGGTAGACATCCAGCATCGCACACACGTCCAGGTCCGCCTGAAAGCCTGCAACCTGCAGCGCGCTTCCGTGTTCCGACGCCGCGAAACCTGCCGCGATGTCGTCGCCGTACCGCGCTGCCAGGAGCGCGCACAGCACGGCGCCATCGTTCACGGACAGATCCGGCAGGGCAGCCCGCAACCCGAGCACGAACCGACCGGCACAGGCGGCATCTTCGAGGGCCATGACCCCCTCACTGGCCGCGCAGACGATCGCGACCGACGTCCCGCGCGCCAACACGCCGCGCAGCAGTTCGAACGTCAATGCAAAATTCGCGTAACTGGCGGCATACACGGCCTTCGCATCTTCCACAGCCGCGAACGCACGCGTCCCATTGGTCGTCGTGAGCAGCACCGTCCGGTTGCCGACCGTCGCTGGCGTGAACTCGAGCGGGCTGTTACCAAGCGCGAATCCCGGGATGGCAACCATGTGCCGTTCACCGGCGAGTGTCACTTCGCCGCGCTCGTACTGCCGCGCCGTCCGGACCGCGTCCTCCGTCTCCACGAAGGGAATGACGGTGCGCGCACCTGCATGCAACGCAGCCGCGATCGTCGTCGTCGCACGCAAGACGTCGACGACCGCAACGACCCGACCTTCCAGCGCCGCCGGAGTCAGCTCCGACGGGGCCAGAAAAACATCCAGTCGCACCGCTCAGTCCTTCGCGAAGAGATCCGTTTCGCGTTCGAGGAACTTCGTGTCGAAGTCGCCGGAGCGGAACGTGGCGTTCTGCATCACCTTTGCGAGAAACGGAATGGTCGTGGTGGGTCCCTCGATGATGTAGCTCTCGAGCGCAACCTGCATGCGCTTGATGCACTCCTCACGCGTTGGCGCCTGGCAGATCAGCTTGGCCAGCAGCGAATCGTAGTGCGGCGGGACCGTGTACCCAGCATAGACATGACTGTCAATGCGAACGCCCGGCCCGCCCGGCGCATGATACGTCGTGATCTTGCCGGGCGACGGCTGGAAGTTTCGCATGGGGTCCTCCGCATTCACGCGCACCTCCATGACGTGCCCGCGCAACACCGGCAGCTCCGTGACCCGAAGCGGCAGGCCTGCGGCAACGCGGATCTGCTCCTGCACCAGATCGACGCCGGTCAGCATCTCCGTCACGGGATGCTCGACCTGAATGCGCGTGTTCATCTCCATGAAGTAGTACGAGCCGTCGGTGTCGAGCAGCATCTCGATCGTACCTGCACCGACGTAGTCGATCGCCTTTGCACCGCGCACGGCATCCTCGCCCATCCGCTTCCGCAGATCAGGCGTCATCGCCGGCGATGGCGCCTCCTCGATCAGTTTCTGATGCCGGCGCTGCACGGAACAATCGCGCTCGCCCAGATGAATGCAGTTGCCGTGCGTATCGCCGAGGATCTGAAACTCGATGTGTCGCGGCCGCAACAGGTACTTCTCGACGTACACATCGCCATTGCCGAATGCCGAGAGCGCCTCACTCCGCGCAAGGTTGAAGCTCCGCGCGAAATCATCCGCGTCAGTGGCCACGCGCATGCCTTTCCCGCCGCCGCCAGCCGATGCCTTGATGATCACGGGGAACCCGATCTTCTCGGCGAACGCGAGCGCCTCGTCCACATCCTCCACCGGACCGGGACTGCCAGGCACGATCGGCACGCCGCATTCCAGCATGGCTTTGCGCGCCGACGCCTTGTCACCCATCATGCGAATCTGGTGTGCGCTGGGCCCGATGAACGTGATGCCGGACGCGGTGCAGATTTCCGAGAACTCTGCGTTCTCGGCCAGAAAGCCGTATCCCGGATGAATCGCGTCCGCGCCGGTGATCTCCGCGGCGGCAATGATCCTGGGGATCTTCAGGTAGCTGTCACGCCCGGCTGCGGGCCCGATGCAGACATCGTCATCAGCGAAGCGGACATGCAGTGAGTCACGATCCGCTTCCGAGTACACGGCGACCGTCAGGATGCCAAGCTCCCGACACGCACGAATCACGCGCAGCGCAATCTCACCACGGTTGGCAATCAGGACTTTCTTGAACATGTCGTCTCAGCTCGACACCGTGGCGCGGAACGCATCCCACGAGCTGTCGCTGGCCGATCCGACACCCTGGATCTGCAGCGCGAACTCGCTCGGGTTCGTCGCGTAGAAGATTGCCTGCTCGTAGCTGATGATGCCACGGGAATACCAGGACAAGAGGCTCTGGTCAAAGGTCTGCATGCCGTACTGCACGGTGCCATCCTTGATCAGCTCGATGATATCGAGCGACGCGGCAGGATCACGGATCTTGTCGCGCACGGCAGCGGTGTTGACCAGCACCTCGCATGCGGGCACGCGTCCCTTGCCATCCACGCGCGGGACGAGCCGCAGCGAGATGATCCCGGCCAGCGCGTTGGCGAGGTTGAAGCGGACTTCCGCCTGCTGGTGGGGCGGGTAGAAACTCAGGATGCGCGCAATCGTCGAGGACGCGTCAGTCGTGTGCAGGGTCGAGAACACCAGGTGACCGGTGTCTGCCGCCTTCAGTGCCGTGTCGAGCGTGTCAAGGTCACGAATCTCACCGATCAGGATGACGTCGGGATCCTGACGCAGCACGCGTCGGAGCGCCGCACTGAAGCTCAGTGTGTCCGTCCCCACTTCACGCTGGCTGACATGACTGCGCATGTCACGATGCAGGAACTCGACAGGGTCCTCGATCGTGATGATGTTCGCAGCACGATTGTGATTCACATGATGGATCATCGCCGCCAGCGCGGTGCTCTTGCCCGAGCCGGTGATCCCGGTTACCAGCACCAGGCCACGCGGACGCAGCGCCAACTCCTCGACGACGGGTGGCAGGTGCAGCTCCGTTGCCGTCCGCGTCTGGTACGGGATGCCACGCAGCGCAAAAGAAACCGTCCCGCGCTGCTGATACGCATTGACGCGGAATCGTCCGATGCCTGAGACGCCGATGGCAAAGTCCGCCTCGCGAGTCTGCTGGAATTCCTTCAGATACCGTTGCGGCATGATCTGTTCCGCAAGCGCTGACAGATCTTCAGCCTTCAGTGACGGGTGGTCGAGCCCGACGAGGTCGCCGGCAAGTCGAATCGTCGGCGGACGGCCCACCTTCAGATGCAGGTCGGAGCCCTCGCGCTCGATCAGCGCGGCCAGCCAACCGCGCAGTTGCGCCGACAGCTGCTTGCCCTGACCGCTGATCGGCTTGTCATTGACCGATGCATTCGCACTTGCGGACAGCGGATCAGACATTCGGGTCGACGCGGAAGAGGACCTGACCGTACTCCACCGCCGACGAGTCCTGCGCCAGCACATCCACGATCATCCCTGTCACTTCGCACTCGATCTCATTCATGATCTTCATGGCCTCGATGATGCAGAGAATCTGCCCCTTCGAGACCCGGGTGCCGACGCTCGCGTACGCGTTCGCACCAGGCTCGGGCCTCGCGTAGAACGTGCCGACCATCGGAGACTTCACTTCGAGCAGCGAGGACGCAGGTTTGCTGGCCTCGGCTGGTGCGACTGCCGCAGGCGCGATCGGTGCAGCAATCGGCGCAGGCGCGACGGGTGCCGGCATCGCCGGCGCTGCCATCATGTGTGTGCCCATCACGGCACTGCCACGCTGCGTGGGGCTCTTCGAGATGCGGAGCTTCATCCCCTTGTCCGAGGTGATCTCCAGAGAGTCGACGGTCGATTCGTCGAGCATTTCGAGCACTTTCTTCAGATATCGCAGGTCGATCATGAGTTGGCTCTGACGTCGGATGTCGCGAGTGGCACAGTCAATTCAACTCCAGCAACTCGCGGGGAAACACGGTCAAGCGACGGGGACCGGACGCCGCGAGGAGCACGTCGTCCTCGATCCGTACGCCACCCCACCCCGCACGATACACACCTGGCTCGACGGTGACTACCGCGTCGAGAGGCAATATTGCGTCAGCGGATGACGCGAGGCGAGGACCTTCATGCACTTCGAGCCCAATGCCGTGGCCGAGCGAATGCCCAAACCCCTCAGCCAGACCCACTTCCCTGAGATAGTCTCGCGCTATCGCGTCCGCCTCCCGGCCGCGCATCCCCGCGCGAACCTCGGTACATGCGCGCTCCTGCGCAATACGCACCGCATCATACACTCTGCGCTGCTCCGCTGAGGCGGCCCCAAGCACAACCGTGCGGGTGATGTCCGAGCAATAGCCCTCGTGAACCGCCCCAAAATCGAGCAGTAGAAAGTCACCGGACTCAACTATACGATCCGAACACCGCGCGTGCGGGAGAGCCGACCTGGGCCCCGACGCGACGATCGTCGCGAACGGAAAGCCCTCACTCCCGGCGTCGCGAAGCGACTTCTCGAGGATACCGGCGATCGCCGTCTCCGACTGCCCGACATGAATCATGGGGAGTGTCTCCGACAGCGCATGCGTCGCGATCTGAGCCGCGACCTCGATCAGGGCTACCTCTCCGGCGTCTTTCCGCTCGCGCAACGATTCGATCAGATCCCGGGTCGGGCGCCATTGCCAGCGCGCACCATCCGTGAGCAACCGCTCGAAATCCCGATGCGGCATGTGCGCGCTCTCGAAGCCGAACGTCTCGAGGTTGGGCAGCGACGCCAGGTTGCTCCAGAGCTCGGACCAGAGGCTGTTCTGCGCAATCACGACCCGCACGCTGTCACCGACTTCGTCGAGGACCTGCGTCTGGTATCGGAAGTCCGTCACGAGCGTCACCGCGCCGCGTGCAGTCACGACAACCAGCCCGTTGCTACCGGAAAAGCCGGTCAGATACCGGATGTTTGGCAGGCTCGCAATCAGCACCGCGTCAAGGTGAAGCTCGGCCATCCCATCCTGCAGCGCGGCGACTCTGGCGTCGCAGCCAGACGACATCAGGAGCGCGCCAGGTGAGAGACGAGGGCGCGCAACGCAATTTCGTAACTCGCCGCACCAAACCCGCAGACCACACCAACGGCGACGGGTGCGATCATCGAGTGCCGTCGCTCAGGCTCACGCGCGAAGATGTTCGAGAGATGCACCTCGACAAAGGGCACCGACACTGCAGCCAACGCGTCGCGCAGGGCGAGCGATGTGTGTGTATACGCGCCGGCATTCACCAGGGCACCGGAGATACGCCCACCGCCCCAGGACTGAATGACATCGATCAGTGCACCTTCGCCGTTGTGCTGCGCGGTCTCGACGTCCACGCCGAGCTCGTGCGACACGTGATGGAGCCTCGCGTCGATGGCCGCGAGCGTGTCCCGACCGTAGATGGCCGGCTCCCGGGATCCCAGAAGATTGAGGTTGGGACCATGGAGCACGGCGATCCGGCTGAGCGACTTCGCTGCCGCACCAGAGGTCACGACAAGCCTTCGAGCCAGCGGTGAAACTCGGAGGGCGCCGGACGAGGCGGCTCCGAGCGTGGGGCCTGACTCGCGGCCGCCTCGCCTCCATCAGGGCCGGACGACGAGTCCGCCGGCGCGGGTGCGCCGGGCGGCTCGGACCGCTCACGGAGGTCCGCCGCGGGCGGAGCGTCTGAAACGTGCAGCGGAGATGCCAGGGTCGGTACGGTGTGGACCGGTGGGACCGTCTCCGGCATCTGTGGCGCGGGAGACTCGTCAGCGGTCATCCATTGAGGGAGACGGCGCCCCCCCGCATCGGCAGCAGGCTCATCGGCGCGCAACTGCCCCGACGCCGGATGCTCGAAACTTGCCCAAGGGACCGTCGCCGCCGCAGGCGGCGGAGGAATGACCGGGACGCCACCAAAGGTCGGCGACAACGACGCAGGCGCAGGAGCGACCGATGGAACGAGTGGCGGAGTCCGAGGCGGCGTGTCGACGCGCGTCCGGGGAGCTGATCCACTCCCGGAGAAGAAACGGTCGAAGGACAGCAGCGGCGCTGCCGGTGCCCCCGCAGACTCGTCATCACCCACGCCCGACGGAAGATCCAGGACGTCCGGAACCGGCAGCGTGGGCGCCTCCTTCGGCAGCCGACCTACCATCTGTCCGGCCAGTGCCACAAGGAATTCTCCTGCTGAGTCATCAGCAACGGCGATCCTCGCTGCCGAGGCGCCAAACACGTCGGCCAAAGCGGACGACAGGCCCGCGGTCGAAACTGGTGACCCCGATGCTGTTCCCGCCGGTCCGAGATCCGGCGGCGATGAGAAACCGTCGAGCGCGACGCCGAACATCTCATCTTCGGGGGACGGGCGCTCCTCCTCTCTCTCCGCAGCCGCGGTCTCTTCGGCAAACCAATCCTCGTCGGAGGCAAGTTCGGCGTCCGTCTCGGGACGCCATCCGGTTCCGAACGACTGCGTCACCGGAGGCGCGTCGAATGTTGGCAGCGGTGACGCCAGATACATGTCCTCGAGGACGGATGACGACTCGCCCTGAAGATCTTGTGCCAACTCCAACTCATTGAACTGCAACGCATTGTCTGCGTCGATCTGGAGTGAATTCCGGGGTGATTCCCGCAGCAGCTGCGATTCGATCCGACGGATCTCCGCTGCAATTGCATCGTCGCCGGGCGATCGTGCCGCGAGCGCTCGATACACCGCGAGTCCCTCTTCGACGTAACCCTGCTGAACATACAGCTGAGCCATCGTCTCCGTCTCGAACTCGAGCGACGGCGGAGGAGCCTCGCCACCGAGCTCAACAGAGTCATCCTCGATTTCGGCGGGCTCTTCCTTGATGACGGGCTGTGCAGGTGTGGACTCGAGTACCGGCTCATCGACGGTCGGCTGCTCGAGCGTCGGCTGAGTGGCACTTGGCGTCTCACGCTCTTGCGACGTTCTCCAGGCAGCGAAGCTCGCCAGCGCTCCAAACGCCGGCCGTGAGAACAAATCCTCGGCTGGCGTGGGCGGAGAGCCGGCGATGGCGCTGAGCACCTCAGGAGTCATCACTCCCGCCGACAAATCGGCAGCTGCGGGAGGTGGAAGTGTCTCGGCCGGAAAATCAGCCGCAGGAAGTGGAAGCGTCTCGACCGAGGAATCAGCGGCCGCCAGCGATGGGAGCGTGTCGGCCGGGAATTCCGCCGCCAGAGGCGGAAGCGCCTCGCCGGGGAAGTCCAAAGCCGCCGGAGGCCGAAGCGTGTCTGACAGGAAATCAGCCGCCGACGGAGGTGGAAGCGTCTCGGCCGAGGCGAACGACGACGTCGAGAACGTCTCGGTCAGCTCATCAAGCTCTGCGAAGACGAAGCCGGCGCCGTCTGACTCGGGCTCGATCGCGGGACGCGGTGTCAACTCAAGCGTTGTGCGATCAAGAATCTCGAGGGGCTTGTGAGTCGATGCCGCACTCGGCCGTTGAGATTCATCCTCATCATCATCTGCCCCAATGATCGCCCGGAGGCCTGGTGGCGTCGGCTCCGAGAGGGCAAGGGCGGCGTCAGACAGGTCGAAGCCGGCATGATCCGCCGGCCGTGCGGGCGCCGGCGCTTCCAATGAGTCGAGCCACGACGGAAAAGACGGAACTGCTCGTGGTGCGGGCTCAGCAGGAGCCGAGGGCGCGAGGGGTGGTACCTCAGCCGGCAGCACCGGCGGCACGCTCACCGGCGTCGCGGCGATGAGCGACGCACCGGAGTAGGGCGTGGGCATTCCGACCCGAGGCACCGCAGCGACGTACGCCTGCCCTTGTGCCGGCGCGATACGAGGGGAATCGCTCAGCGACCGCAGCAGGCGCTCGACCTCGGCATTCTGCGGATCCGCGTCGAGGACGCGGGCGTACCACTGTCGTGCCTCGGCTGTCTCGTCCTGCAGCCGAGCAATGTCTCCCAGATGCCGAAGTGCGATGATGTTCTCGTCGTCCAGAGCGACCGACGTCAGGAACACCTCGCGAGCGGCATCAACGTCGCCCTTCTCGAAGTACGCGCACCCGAGCACGATGTGGCCGCTCATGTGGCCGGGCTGGGCTGGCAGGTGTTCACGACAGAGGGCTATCGCACGATCGAGTTCCCCCGCCTGCCGATATTCGTTCGCCAGCGGCACGAAGTAGCGTCGCGGGTTCTGCATGTACTTGGCCGTCAAATCCTGCAGCCGGGAACCTGGCGCCATCGCGTCCTCGAAGAGTTGCCGCCGACGCTCCGGTTCAGCCCGGGACGACGAATGCGTGAAGATAGCGGAGATGCCTGAGCAGTGGCAAATCGCCGCGAACGCGGGAAGTGGCGCGCTCACTTGAAGTTGTGCCCCCTTCAGGCCTAGCTTTCGCGGCTGTTCTCGCGCGTGGTCCAGGTCGTTCCCTCGAGGAGTTCTGTTCAGTGCTGCAGACGTTCCGTTCGTACGCCAAATACATCTTCTGGGCCGTCGCCGTAACATTTGTCGGCGGCTTCGTCTTCTACGAGTCGTCCGGGCTCTTCGGCCGCGACACCGGGCCAACGCTCGGCACCACCGTCGTCAAGGTGGATGGACAGGAGGTTCCCTACGGCGCATACCAGCGCGCCGTGGAAGCCGCCGTTCAGTCTGAGGAGCAACAGCGCGGTCGCTCACTCACGCTCGATGAGCGGTCGCAAGTCGAGACGAAGGCGTACGATGAAATCGTGACGGAGATCCTGCTCGAGCACGAATACAAGAAGCGAGGGATTTCCGTCACGCAGGAAGAGATTGTGGAGTATGCGAAATTCTCGCCGCCGCCACAGTACGCGCAACTTCCGGAACTGCAGACCAACGGCCAGTTCGACTTCGAAAAATACCAGCGGTTCCTCCGCAGTCCCCAGGCGCGGCAGCAGGGGATTCTGGCGCAACTCGAAGGGTACTACCGAAGCACGATCCCGAAGCAGAAGCTGTTCGAGCAGGTTGCCGCCGGCGCCTTCGTCAGCGATGCCCGGCTCTGGCAGATCTATCAGGACTCGCATGACTCTGCGCAGGTCTCGTTTCTGGCGATGCGGCCGACGGCCGTGTCACCGGCCGAGATCACGGATGCTCAGGCACGCACCTGGTATGAGGCCAACAAGACCGAGTTCAAGCGTGCCGCGCGCGCAGCAGTATCGGTCGTTGCGTTGCCGCTGACCATCAGTGCTGCCGACAGCGCTGCCACTCGGGATTCCATCCTCAGGTTGAGGGCACAGATTCTCGCGGCTGCGGATCAGAAGGCGGCGTTCGCGGATGTTGCCACGCGCGTGTCCAACGATACCGCCTCGGCAACCCGGGGCGGTGATCTCGGCAAGAGTACCGGTGACGGGTACGTACCCCCGTTCACTGCGGCCGCGAAAGCGCTCGCCGTCGGTGAGATTTCCCAGCCGGTCAAGACCGACTTCGGCTGGCATCTGATTCGCCTCGATGCACGTGCCGGTGATTCGCTGAGCCTGCGCCACATCCTCTTGACTGTCACGATGAATGACGCCGCCGCGACTCGTGTGTCGAAGCGCGCCGACTCCCTGGCCAGCCTTGCTGCTAGCGCGGAAACGCCCCAGAAATTCGATGACGCGGCGAAAAAGCTCGGGCTGCCTGTCATGCGAGCGACCGTCTTCGAAGGCGAGCCGTTGACGGTCGGCGGTCGATACGTGCCGAATGTCGGTGCGTGGGCATTCAGCGGAGCGCGCGCGGGCGAAAGTTCGGAGATGTTCGACGACGCGTCGGGCTACTACGTGGCACGCCTCGATACCGCGCACGCCGAGGGCGTCGCAGCGTTCGACGAAGTCAGGGACGAAATCAAGGATCGACTCGCGCGCGAAAAGGTCATGGACGAATTCATGACCCTCGGGCGCAACCTCACGACGTCAGCCGCGACCCTCGGCTTCGAGGGTGCCGCCCAACGCCGTGCGCTCACCGTTGCGAAGTCTGGCATGTTTGCGCGCACGATGCAGACGGAGGGACTCGGGGGCTTCAATGAAGCGGTGGGTGCCGCATTTGCGCTGCCGATCGGAGCAGTGAGTCAGCCGATCAGAACCGCCGAGGGCGTCTTCGTGATTCGTGTCGATCAGCGCAAGGCTGCGGACCGCGCCGAGTTCGACAAGCAGAAGGAGCAGCAGCGTGCACAGGTCTTGCGCGGCATGCGCGAACAGATGGTGCGTGACTATCTGGAGGGGCTCAAGAAGAGCGCATCGATCGTGGACAGTCGCAAGAAGCTCAACGCCGCGGCGCGCCGCCAGAGTACCTGATGGTGCGCGGCTGACACGTCGCCACCGGGAATGCACGAGGGGCTCCGACCCAACCGTCGG
>JANMNM010000142.1:0-2940 GCA_031373905.1 Gemmatimonadaceae bacterium
GCAGAACTAACGCGAGAGAATTCAACGGAATCGGCCGATGGCCGATGCGCTATTCATTTCGTGCCGCCTTCGGCGTCACAGAGGCGACGCAAGCGCCGCTGGCTAAGCGAGGTAGAAGTCGGGATCCTTTGGATCGGCGACGATGTTCGAGTAATACCACGCACGCTGGCGCAGCTTGCGTTCGCGGTTGATGTAACTCCATGTCGCGCCGGCATCGTCGGATCGATAGACGCCGCCCGAGTCGTGCTCGATCACGGCCCACACGCGACTTGGCTTCACCGGTGAAATGGCGAGCCCGATCTTGCCGATCACACCCGACGGCAATCCCGGAGCGGTGCCGGTCAGCTTTGTCCACGTCGCGCCGCCATCGAGCGACTTGTAGATGCCACTGCCCATGCCGCCCGATGACAGCGACCATGACGTCCGGTAGGCCTGCCACGTGGCGGCATAGATGATGTCCGGGTTGCTCGGATCGAGCTGAATGTCGATCGCGCCGGTGGAATCGTTGACGAAGAGGACTTTCGTGAACGTCTTGCCGCCATCGGTGGTCTTGAACACGCCGCGCGTCTCGCCGGCCTTGAACGGATTCCCGAACACCGCCAGCCAGGCAACATCCTTGTTCATCGGATGGATGCGAATGGCGGCGATGTGTTCATCGAGGAAGCCAAGACGCGTCCACGTCTTGCCGCCGTCGAGCGTCTTCCACAGGCCATCTCCACCGGCGGTGTTGCCGCGGATGTCCGTTTCTCCGCCGCCGACCCAGACGATGTCCGGGTTCTGCGGATCGACCGTGATCGCGCCGATGGTCCCGCCGAAGTAGTTGTCGCTGGCCGCGGCCCAGTTCAGGCCGCCATCGGTGGTCTTGTACACACCGCCACCGGTGGTGCCCATCCAGTACTCGTTCGGGCGCTGGACGGAGCCCGTGCCGGCGACCGAGCGTCCACCGCGTGCGGGGCCGGCTTCACGCCAGCGCAGTCCGCCAAAGACGGTCGAGTCAAACGTCAGCGGTGCGCTCGGTGGAGGCGGCACGTCGCGCCGGACGGTACGGGCCACCGCTCGAGCGGCCTGAGCATGTACAGCCATCGGAAGCAGACCCAACAGCACGAGCAGACCAGCACGTACTGCGCTGGGTTTCGTCGGCGCGAACATCACGCGAATCTCCTTGGGTGGGGCAGGACGCGGGGACAGCGGCAGCGCTGCCAATCGTTTGATGAAGAACGGTCGCAGAACTACGTCGCGCAAGCGCTGAACGCTGGTATTCCCGGCATGAGCCCGCGGCGGCAGTGGCACTTGCTCCCTGGCGCCTGGCGCCGGAGCGGGCCACAGCGCGCGCGACAGCGGCTCAGCGGAGCAACGACGCAAACTCCACCGCGAAACGATGTGCATCCCCAGGCCAGCGCGCCGAGATGTACCGGCCATCACGCACCACCCACGCGGGCGTCCAATCGCTCAGCGTATCGCGATGCGCGCCCGACGTCTTGCGCCATCGATGGGGCGCATCCGGCGCCACGTCAATGAAGTCCGATGGCTGCTCGAGCGCGCGCGTCACGTCCTGTTGTACCGACATGTACCCCGCGGGTTGCCCGCGCGGGTCCGGATACGTGCGGTAATACGTCGGGTCCCAGAAGCGAACGAGGCGGCCGAGCCGTGCGGCCGCGCGCTCTAGTCGCCACGTGAGTGCCGTGGTCTTGCGGCCGAAGAGCACCGAGCGTGACGTGGCGGGATCGATGCTGCGCGCGACGAGCAACACGCCATGACAAATCGCGCCGACGGGTTTTCCGGCACGGAAGCACTGTACCACCAGCGACTGCAGCACCGGACTCTCGAGATACTCGCGCATGCCGTCGGCGCGGTGACCGCCTGGGAGGAGCAATCCGTCAAAGTCGTCGATGGTGACGGCGTCCCATCGCATCGGCTGCTGGAAACTGCGGTCCTCCCTCATCGCCCGGTACGCATCGCGACCCTCCTGATTCGCGCGCAGGAATCGCCCAGCGAGAGTGATCTTCGCGAGTGCGGGAATCCAGCCCCATGGATCAAGCCCTTCACCGCTGAGCATGAGCGGATCAGCGTGCGCACGCGCGCCATCCGGGGTGGCGAACGACACCTCATGACCGAGGCCACGCAGCACGCGCCACGGAACCGCCGCTTCGGTTGGATCGAACCCGGAGGCCGGAACTGGGATGAGTACCCGGGACAACGCCGCTCCCGCTGTTGGCGCGCCGAGCCTCGTGACTCCCGGACCGCGTCGCAGCGTTCCGGCGGAGTGTCAGGGCTCGTCACGACTTGGTCCTGCAGTTGTATTGTAGTGCATGTCACACGCGTCCCGTTGAGGCCACAAATGCGCCCTGCAGCGAATGTCGGCGCCGAAACGCGTGCGTTGGCGCTAGCGGCAGTGATGGGCTGTGTCGCGGCCAGCGCACCGGCGGTGGCGCAGTCAACGCGCCCCGAGGTCACGTCGGCGACCGCACTCCACGCGGCGCCGATCTGCGGGCCAGCCGCACGCCCGGAACTGGATTCGACGCCGGCCACGGTCATCATCAGCGCCGGCAAGGCGTGGAACCAGCATGAGTTCACCGACGCCGAACGGCAGCGGATGCTCTACCATGCCGACGCGATTCGTCGCCGCTTCGTGCCGCCGCCGTCGCTCGGCGCGCTGGTACCGATTGCGGAGACCGCAGACGCCGGCTGGGGCGGTGACACGAGCGAGCATCTCGCCGTGACGGGAAAGCTCGTGCTGGTGATGCGGAGCACGGGACGGCTGCGCGAGGCGTACTGGCAACTGCTGCCAACATCGGTTGCATTTGCGACGGCGATTCATCGGGCGGCGATGTCTGCCGACCTCGCCCATGAGTTTGAAGGGATCGGCTCGAGCGTTGCGGGAGCTGCCGACGACACCGTGGTCGTGCAGATCCGCTCGACGCGCGAGCCGGTCGCGAGCGG
>JANMNM010000163.1:0-11478 GCA_031373905.1 Gemmatimonadaceae bacterium
TCGCGCGGCGCGGCCCCTTCTTCGTGCGGGCGTTGGTGTGCGTACGCTGACCACGGACGGGAAGTCCGCGACGGTGGCGTGTGCCCCGATAGGACCCGATGTCCATGAGGCGCTTGATGTTCATCGCGACCTCGGTGCGCAAGGCACCCTCGACGCGATAGTCCCGCTCGATGATCTGGCGGAGCTTGTTGACGTCGGCTTCGACGAGGTCCTTCACCCGCAGCTGGGCATCAACACCAGTCTTGGCGAGAATCTCGCGTGCCGTCTTGCGACCGATGCCGAAGATATACGTCAGCCCGATCTCCACCTTCTTCTCGCGCGGAAGATCCACGCCTGCAATACGAGCCATTAATCCTTAACCCTGCCGCTGCTTGTGCTTGGGATTTCTCCCACAAATGATGCGGAGAACGCCGTCACGCTTGACCACCTTGCAGTGCTCACAGATCGGCTTCACGCTGCTCCGGACTTTCACGCGGTACTCCTGTCGAGGTCACGACTTTGGGGCAAGACACTCAAGCTAGCCAGACAGGACAAGGCATACAAGGGCCGGGACTACTTTTCTTGCGGAACCCTCTTGACACCGCCCACCGACCGACGTGTACGATTTTCGGCGTGCAAGAGTGCGTCGGATCACGACACGCCGGCCACGCCGCCGGCGATCGCATCCCACGCCGCTTCCGGTTCCGGCGCCGCGGTCACCGCGCGACCGAGGATCAGGTACCGGGCGCCACGCAGAACAGCGGCCTCGGGCGTCACGACGCGGGCCTGATCATCGGCGGACGTACCCGCCGGCCGGATTCCTGGCACAAGCGGCGCCAGCACTCCACCGAACCGGGAGACCACCTCACCAAGCTCCGCCCCGCTGCAGACGATGCCATGCGCGCCCGCTGCTGCGGAGGCGCCGGCCAGCCGCAGCACCTCCGCACGCACCTCGAGCGACGGTGACCGCCCCCAGGCCTCGGCAAGATCGGAAGCCGCCAGGCTAGTCAGCACCGTAACGCCAAGCACACCGCACCGTTCGCCGGCTCCCTCGACCGCGGCCGCGAGCATCGCATGGCCGCCGGATGCGTGCACCGTGAGGAGTCGAACGTCCAGCGCCGCGGCACAGCGCGCCGCCTGTCGCACCGTGTTCGGAATATCGTGCAGTTTGAGGTCGAGAAAGACGTCCAGACCGCGCCCGCGAAGGGTTTCCACAAGTGCTGGTCCGGCCCCCGTGAACAGTTCCAGGCCAATCTTGTAGAAGCGGCAACGGCCAGCGAACCGGTCGACCTGCGACAGCGCCTGCGCCGCGGTCGGCACGTCGAGGGCAAGCAGTAGCTCCGCTGGTCCCCTCATGACGGCCACTCGAGCGTGCCCCGTACCGCGGCAATCGACCCCACCCCGTGCCGCGCACACCACCGCTCGAGACCGGTCACAATGCGCTCTGGTGACCGGGGATCGACCATCCCGGCGGTGCCGACACCGACCAGAGTCGCCCCGGCCATGATGTACTGGAGCGCATGCTCTGCACGCGAAACGCCACCGAGGCCGATGATCGGAAGCGTGACGACACGCGAGACGCGCCAGGTTGCGAGAACGCCGATCGGCAACAGCGGAGGGCCGCTCACGCCTCCACTGCCGAATCCAATCCGTGGCCGCCGCGTCTCAACGTCAATCACGAGTCCCGGCAGCGTGTTTGTGAGGGTGAGCGCGTCAGCGCCGGCGTCCGCTGCGGCCTGGGCCGTTCCAGCGAGATCGGCAAGGGTCGGCGACAGCTTGACGACGATCGGCCGCCTGGTCGCGGTCCGAGCTCTCGCGACCAGCGCCTGAAGGACGCCGCGGTCCGCGCCGAATTCCATGCCGCCAGCCTTCACGTTGGGACAGCTCACATTCAACTCGTACCCGGCGATGCCGGGACTGCCGTCCAACCTGGAGATCACCTCGGCAAAGTGCTCTATCTCGTTGCCGACGACGTTCACGAACACGCGCGCGCGACGCAGGTGTGTCGCGAGCCACGGCAGTTCCCGGTCGCGCACGACGTCCACGCCCGGATTTGCAAGCCCGATCGCGTTGATCATCCCGCCGGGGAACTCGGCAACACGTGGCGCCTTCGCGCCGGTCCGAGGTGCACGCGACACCGCTTTCGTCACCAGGCCGCCGAGCGCTTCGAGGTTCACGATATCGGAAAGCTCGCGACCGTACGCGGCGGTACCGGAGGCGAGCACGATTGGATTCTGCACGTCGATCCCCGCGAACGACACCGACAGCGCCGTCACCGGGTCCCGCCACCAACGCGGCGCTCGTATCGATTCAGGTATTCAACCGTCGCGTCCGCGATGGATCGTGCGAGCTCCGTCTGCCGCGCGGATGCCGAGAGAAACGAAGCCTCCTGCCGGTTGGTCCCGAAGCCCAGTTCCACCAGGACTGCCGGCATGAATGAACCACGGAGGACCGCGAAGTTCGCCTGCTTGACACCTCGGTCCGTGCCCGGGTGCGCCTCCCTGATCCGCCGTTGCACCTCGCCGGCGAGATCGCTCGACTCGCGCAGGTGCTCGTTCTGCGCCATGTCGTTGATGATGAAGCTGAGAGGGTCGCCGCGGGGGGCATTGGCACCGGTTTCGAACTTTATCGCCTCGTTTTCCATTCGCTCAACGCGGCTTTCATCCTCCGTCTTCGCCTCCGCGAGAAAGTACGTCTCGAAGCCGCGAGAGGAGGACGCGTCGCGCCAGCGCGGATTCGCCGCGTTGACGTGAATCGAGATGAAGAGATCGGCGCGTTGCTGGTTGGCGATGCGCCCGCGATCGCTCAGGGCGATCAGTGTATCGCGACTGCGCGTGAGGTAGACGGTCACACCGCGCGCGCGCAGTGCCTCGGCCACCTTCAGTGACACTGCCAGCGTGATGTCCTTCTCGTAAACGCGATTCCCGGTTGTCGTCACGCCAGTCATGCCATTGTCAGGCCCGCCGTGTCCAGCGTCGATGACGACGCTTCGCACCTTGCGCCGCGCGGCGGAGTTCGCGGCGGGCGGTGCCGACGGGCGTGACGGGAGAGCGCTCGAGGCGCCCGTCCGTGGCGCGGCGCCGCCAATGCTCACGGGTCGCGCATCGGGATCTGGCCGGAGCACAGCCCCGTCGCCATTCGCGGGGGTCGCCGCGCTTGCCGGCGGAGTGCGCGGTGCGTTCACCTCGGGATCGGGCGTCGGCAGCTGGACAGGCGGCACCGCCGATGTCGCACCTGTTCGCCGCGCATACGTCGAGAAGCGCCGCAATTCCCGCTCGTCGGGATCCCACACAATGCCTGTCCCATACCGTGGCAGCACGTCCGTCACGAACTCCAACGGGACGAGCGTGCCACTGATCCCACCACGGATCACGGCAATGCGCATCGTCTCGAGTCCTGATTCGCCGATGGCAACCGTACGCTGCCCGACGACGAATCGAGCCAACATGCCGCACGCATCCAGCGTCGCACCATTGGCAGCGGTGGTGACACTGCCTCCAAGTGCGCGAGCCAGCGACGCGAGTGGCAGAAAACGTGCCCCCTGACTCGTCACCCACGGAACGAGCGACTCCTGCGTCCCGGTGCGGATGTGCAGCCCGTCAGCCTGTCCGCGCGCGGCCTCGGGCCTCACGCCAAGCAACAGCACGAACGAACACGCGGCCGCGAACCGGTGGCCGATCGAACGCGCACCGCGCGTCACAGGCATCATTTCTTCATCGCCCGTGCCATGGCACGCACGTCGTCCTTCTTCTTCAGGTCCTCGCGCTTGTCATGCAGCTTCTTGCCGCGCGCCAGAGCGATCACGACCTTCGCCCGCCCATTCTTGAAGTAGAGCTCGAGTGGCACGACCGTGAGCCCCTGGCGAGTGACCGCGCCGATCAGCTTTTCGATCTCCTTGCGGTGCAGGAGCAGCTTGCGAGTGCGTGTCGGCTCGTGCGCGCTATAGCCGGCCTGCTCGTACTGCGAGATGTGCAGGTTCAGCAGAAACAGCTCGTCGCCGTTGATGACTCCGAACGCGTCCGAGACGTTGGCGCGGCCGTCGCGCAACGCCTTGACCTCGGAACCGGTCAGCATGATGCCCGCCTCCCACGTGTCCAGAATCTGGTACTCGTGACGGGCGCGACGATTCTTGGCGATCGATTCAATCGTCGGCGCGTCATCGGCTGTGGTGCGCGACTTGGATACCTGTGGTTTTTTCGGACGGTGGCGGGCTGGATTCGCCAACCCACCCAAATAAGCTCGGCCGGACGGATGCCACGAACAACCAAAGCGACTCCGGCTTCTGCACGCAGGATGTCGGCAGCGCGGAAACCGTGGCCGTCGCGGCAGCAGCTCCTCGACTCATGACCGTTGCCGCGTCCGAGTCGTAACCCGCGGCACACAAACTTGTTGCACCTCGTTGACAGCTCCGCCCGGTATCGGTATCCTCCCCGCTCTGCCGAAGTGGTGGAACTGGTAGACGCGCTGCGTTCAGGGCGCAGTGGGTGCAAGCCCGTGGGGGTTCGAGTCCCCCCTTCGGCACTCGAAACGATCAGCGGTGTCGGATTCTGTCCGGCACCGCTTTTCGTTTCCCGGATTCAGTGCGGCTGTGGGGGCATTGCGCTCGGCGCAATGTCGTCAGGGAGGTTTGCCGCACCGAATTCCTTCCGCAGCGCCTCGTTGCACCGATCGATCTCGGCCGCGACCCAGGCGGTTGCCCACGCCGGTTGTTCCCCGCCGTTCTGGCCGCCGGCGAAGGCCAGCAGGGCTGCCGCGACCTGTGCGATCGGCGTCCGGGCACTGCCGCGCTGGCCGATCACGTCCCGGTAGCGTCGCAGCCGCACATTGAATTGTGTTGCCGACATGGCGCGCATCGCGGGCGCAGCTGAAGGATCGTTCTCGACAGCTCGCGCCAGTGCCCGGCCAACGAGCGAGGCAGTACGGTCGTCGAGTGAGTCCCGGCCGGCAACGAGCAACCCAACGGCGCGGCGCAGATATCGCAGTTCCCAGCGCGCGTGATCCGGATCTGAATCGCCGGCCGCAGCAAGCCGTTCTACAGCCTGCGGGTCAGGTTCGGTCATGAGCGCGGAGACGTATGACGTCGCGCGACGCTCCCAGTCGCGCTCAGCCTGCTGCGCCGTCCAGCGTGACGCGCCCATCACCCAGCGGACACGACGGGAAGCATGCGCCCGGCCAATTCCGGCGGAGCATCGAGCTTCACCCGAACCCGTACCGTCTGCTCGTCGCCGAGCAAATCCGCAAGGCGAACGCCGTCAAGCACCTCATCGATTCTCGACTGTAACAGTGCCCATACGGGCCGGATGCTGCACGACGTCGACTCGGCACACCGCTGCGGGTCGAGCGGATTGCTCGTGCAGTGCATGTCGAACGTCTGGAGCTCCGAGGCCGTGACGACGTCCTTGACGGTGATATCGATGGCAGGCCGCGCGAGCACGTAGCCGCCGCGTGCGCCACGCGTGCTGTCGACGATGCCTGCGCGACGGAGCCGAAGCAGTATCTGCTCGACGTAGTCAACAGGGAGCGATTCACCGGCTGCGATCGCACGGCCGGTGATGGGGCCCTCGCCAGCACGGCGGGCCAGATGGAGCGCGCTGATCAGGCCATATTCGGCCCACGTCGTAATCCTCACGAGCGGAGGATCGCCCGGCGCGGGTCCGCGGACAAGGGGCGGCGACCAGTCGCTCGCGCACGCGCGGATTCAGGCGCTGCCGTCACTCGCGGTCGAGGGTCGATTGCACTGCGAGTGTCGCGCCCACGAGTGTGACGAGTGCGAACACCATGGAAACGCCAAGCGACAACACACTCAAGGCGTGCAGACGGCCAAACGAGACGCGCAGTGGATCAGTCGCTGCGAGCACCTCAATGCTCGGGCCGATCTTCACCCGTAGTGCCTCGATCCGGGGCGCGATCACGCCTTGGGCAACAATGCACCCTGCCAGCGTGCCCACCGCTCCGATGCGACGCGACATGACCTGGGGAGCGCCGCGCGTTGCGAGCACGAGCGCAAGCATGCCTGCGAGGAAGCCTGTCCCGAAGAGAACGGGGAGGACCTGCCCGACGAGTGCAGCAGCAAGCGCCCTGGTCGGAAGCACCCGGAACGCAGCAGGCGCCACCGTCGCCACGACGATGAGCGCTGCCCCGCCCCAGATTGCGGCGATGATCAGCGTCGCCAGCGCACGCCGCCGGTTGCGCAGCGCCGCCCCCGCTGGATCAGCCGCGTCGCGTTCGCGGCGCTTCCTGGCGGCGATGACCGCGCCGATACCGGAACTCATCGATCGCTCACGCCGCGCGGGCGCGCCACGCCGGCAAGGAACGGATTCGTCGCCACTTCCTCTCCCACGGATGTGCTCGGGCCGTGTCCAGGATGGAGGACGAGCCGAGCGGGCCAGTTGGCGACCGTGGCGAGCGACTGCTGCATCGCGCGAGGATCGCTCAGCGGCAGATCAGTCCTGCCGATCGAACCTGCAAAAACAACATCGCCGACGAACACCATGTCGTCGCCTAGGAGCGCCACGTGGCCTGGGGAATGACCTGGAAGATGGACAACCTCGAATGCGTGCGCGCCCAGCGAGACGGTGTCGCCGGCGATCCACTCGCGGTCAGGCGGTGGTGGCGACTCGAGCGGGATGCCGTAGATGCGTGCCTGACCTGCGACGTTGTTGTAGAGCGGGCGATCCGCGGCGTGCAGCCAGATCGGGGCTGATGGGAAAACGCGGCGTACGCCGGCAATCCCACCGACGTGATCAAGGTGACCGTGGGTCACCCAGATCGCATCGAGATCGAGGCCCCTGGCCTTCAGGATCGACGCGAGTTCGTCTCCGCTGTCGCCCGGATCCACGATCGCGGCTCGTCGCGTCTCATCATCAATCACCAGGTACGCGTTCGCCTGGAACGCGCCGACGGGCCGAGGTTCGATGCGAAGCGACATTCAGCCTGCCGCAGCCGCAGCATCATCGAGCATCGGAGCCTCTCCGATGCCGTGATGCGCCAGATACCGCTCCGCTTCAAGCGCCGCCATGCAGCCGGTGCCGGCCGAGGTGATCGCCTGGCGGTAGTAATCATCAATCGCGTCACCCGCGGCGAAGACGCCAGGGACACTGGTCTGCGTGCGCCAGGATGCGACCTTAATGTAGTTGAATGGCGTGAGCTCGAGCTGACCACCGAGGAAGGCGGTATTCGGTGCGTGTCCGATCGCCACGAACAGGCCGCCGACGTCCAGATCGCGCAGCATCCCGGTCTGCGTGTTCTGCAGCCGTACCGACGTGATCTCATCGGCACCGAGCACGTCGGTCACGACCGAGTTCCATTCCACACGCACCTTCGGATGCGCCAGAACACGATCGGCCATCACCTTCGATGCACGGAACTTGTCCTTGCGATGGATGATCACCACTTCACTCGCAAACTTGGTGAGATACAGCGCTTCTTCCATCGCCGTATCACCACCACCGACAACGGCGAGGCGCTTGTTGCGATAGTGGGGCAGCGCGCCATCGCAGACCGCGCACGCAGACACTCCTCCGCCATTCTTGGCCAGGCGGATTTCGTTCTCGAGGCCGATCCACTTCGCAGACGCGCCCGTCGACACGATGACGGTGTGTGCGCGAACCGCAGCGCTGTAGTTCGGCGTGAGGAGGAAGGGTGCGGCAGAGAAATCCACCCGCGTGACCAGCTCCGAGACGACACGCGTTCCATAGCGCATTGCCTGCGCCTTCATGCGATCCATCAGGTCCGGTCCCGTGACCGCCTCGGGAAAGCCCGGGAAGTTCTCGATGTCCGTCGTGAGCATGAGCTGCCCGCCCGGCCCCTCCGTGCCAACCTGCTCTCCTTCGAACACGATCGGATTCAGGCTGGCGCGCGCCGCATAGATGGCAGCCGTCCATGCGGCCGGGCCGGATCCGATAATGGCAATCGCTTCGACTGGACTGGTGGTCATGACGGCGTGAGACTCAGGTATCTGGTACGGCGTGGAAACGGGACGAGGGTGCATCCGATGCGTCGTAATGTACAGCGCCAGGACCGGTTCAGTGCAGCGGACCGGAGCTTCCCTCAGCCATCCGCGAGGAGGCGGTTCCGAGCCCGGTGCACGAGCGCCGCAGGCGACGACGCGCAGATCACGGGTCGCGCCACAGCACCTCCGCGAGTGCACCGTGGCAGTGCGATACCGACGCCACGAGCGCGCGCGCTGGCGAACTGGTGTCAGCGGTGTTTTGGATCGCAGTCTCGGTTTCGAGGGCATCGGTCACGTTGAACATGCCGACGCCGTACGCCCTGTGGGTGGTGTGAAACAGGGCGATCACATCGTATGGCGTGCCCTTCTCTGCCGCACGCGCGGCGGTGAGCCTCACGGAGGCGGGCATGGTCCAGTCGCGCGTGCCGCGGGTTTCCGGGCAGCGCGGGGGTTCGATGCAATTGATCGGACACATCCACGTCGCGAATGATGCGTAGTGCGCGTTGTCGGCGGCGGTGCGCTGCCATGGCGTCTCCGGACGCACGGACAACGCGACCCGTTCGATCACCGCGCCAGGCCGATGGAGTGCAACTCGCGAGGCAACCCAATCCGCAAGCAGGTGCGGCATCAGCGGCGAGGGAACGACCGCATCATGTGCAGCAAGCGCTGGCGAGGCGATCGCGGCAGCGAACCAGTCGGCGAAGAACGGCTGCCACTCGGCCGCCGCGAAGCGAATCGGGAGCGTCGCGTACGCGGGATCAGGTGCGTCGGCGCCGCGGTCCCCATTCGAGGTTGCGAGGCTCCACCCGCACGCTGCAATTCCAGCTTCATCACCGCGATGAATGAACTCGACGAGCCGCGCAACACGACACGCGGGGTCACGGTCCACGACGAGGATTCGTTCGAAGGAGGCGGCGCCCGCGGCCCTCGCGCGCGCCAGCTGCCGCACGTAGTATCCGCCGTAACACCCGCCGCCGCACACCACGATCGTGCCGTATGTCACGTGCGGATGTGTCGTCCGCCGTCAACGATGATGACTTCGCCCGTCACATACGTTGCCTCGCAGAGGTACACAACGGCCTGCGCCACATCCGCCGCGGTCCCGAGCCGGCGCAGCGGAGTTGTCGCGACAAGCCGCTCCGCCGGCTCGCTCGCCCAGTCGTCAGGGAGCAGCACCGCACCTGGCGCGACAGCGTTCACGCGCACCTCGGGCGCCAATGCCTTCGCGAGCGCGCGGGTCATCTGCACAACGCCCGCCTTCGTCATGCCATGCGGCACATAGGCGGGCCACGTTTCGTACGCCGCAAGGTCCGCGATGTTGATCACCACACCATTGCTCACGCGGAGGAACGGAGCCGCCGCCTGGGCAATGAAGAACGGCGCCCTGAGGTTGAGCGCGAACATCGCGTCCCAGTCCGCCGGCGTCACCTCGCCCACCGGGGTGCGCATCATCGTCGCGGCAGAGTTGACGACGATATCCAGGCGCCCGAACTCGCGCGCCGCAGCATCGGGCAGCCGTTGTGCCAGCTCGACATCACTCAGGTCCCGCTGCAGCAGCGCCACCCGGACGCCGAGCGCCGCGATTTCACCTGCGGTCTCCGCGGCCTCACGGGTGCCGGTGTTGTAGTGAATGACGATGTCTGCGCCACGTTCGGCAAGCGCGAGTGCAATCGCCTTGCCCACCCGTCGGGCGCCTCCCGTCACCAGCGCCGACTTTCCCTTCAGCGACGGCATGCTCAGTCGGCAGGTGCGGCAGGGCGGCGACTGCGCCAGTCCAGCGCGCGCTGAAACTGTGCGTCCATCCATGGCGCGGGGACGTGCATGCAGCCGAGGGGGCGAAACCCATCCAAGGCACCGTGCCAGTCGCTGCCGCCACTCATGAGCAGCCCGAACTGCTCGCACAGGGCAGCCAGCCGCGACAGATCCTCGCTGCTGTGACTCGGGTGCCGGACTTCGAGGCCGTCGAGTCCGAGTGTCGCGAAGCGTTCAACGCGATCCCGTGTGCCCTCGCCCTGCGGATGCGCCCAGACTGCGACGCCACCGCAGTCGTGGATGAGCGCGATTCCGTCGGCGAGATCGAGACGAAGCTTGCCGACGTTGGCAGGCTTCCCGTCACCCAGCCAGCGATCGAACGCATCTCGCAGGTCGCGCGCCCATCCACCGGCGACCATCGCGCGCGCCACGTGCGGCCGTCCGACGGCACCGCCGGCGGCTTGTACCTGCACCATCTCGATCGTGAGCGGCATGCCGTGCTTGTTCAGTCTCGCAACGATTTCGACCGCGCGATCAACACGGGCCGCTTGTACCTCGATCAGTCTCGCTCCAAGCACCGCCGTGTCGCGAAGGTGCAGCCCGAGCAAATGAATCTCACGTACGCCGTCAATCGTGCTGAGCTCGATACCGTGCACCAGCTGGATGCCAAGTGCATCGGCAGCCTCCTGTCCTGCCGCCAGTCCGTCCAGCGTATCATGATCAGTGATCGCAACGGCCTGCAGGTCAGCGGCCTTGGCCAACGCGACCAATTCCGCCGGCGACGCGCGGCCGTCGGACGCGGTGGTGTGCGCATGCAGATCGACGTACGGGCCCTGTTGCCCCGACGCCGCGGTCACGACCGGTAACCGCCCTCTGGGGCACGGGCGCTCGACTGCGACTGCATCAGGAGGCGGAGCAGCATGCCGTCGGTCAGTCGTTCGAACGAGGCCTCGCGCGAGCGTACGCTGCCGGGCGAGTATCGGGAAAAACGGATCTCCTTCATCTCGGAATCGAGCCGACTGAAGACGACGCCGAATTCATCGCCGACGCACTGTGTGATGAACCCTGATGGCGCGACGGCCCAGCGCGTCCCATGGTGCTCGATAACGCGAGTTTCGATCATGTGAGCGGAACCTCGTGATAGATGCGGTTGACGTCCATGATCAGATCAGGGGCAGCCGCCAGCGCCGCCTGAAGCGTCTCGCGGCTCTCCGCCTCTGCAAACTCGATGAACGCTCCATTGAGCGCCGTTTCCTCGAAGACCCAGAAACGACACTCAGCACCCGCGAAATAGGCCTTCCGCTTCTGCAGCCGTTCCATGTACCGCGCCCGCTCGGGCAACGGTACGATCGTTCGCTTCATCACAAGCGCCCGCACGGCAGTCACCCGGTCGCTTCGGGAATGGTCTCGAGCGCGCGCTTCAGGTCGCCCATGAAGCGGTCCGCATCTGCGCCGTCAACAACCTTGTGGTCGAACGACAGCGAGAAGTACGCGCACGTGCGAATGGCGATGGTGTCCTCGCCGTCCGCACCGGTGAGGACCTTCGGTCGCTTCTCGATTGCACCCAGCCCCAGAATCGACGTCGTTCCAACGGGGATGATCGGTGTGCCCATGAGAGAACCAAACACGCCGGGATTCGTGATGGTGAACGTTGCCTGGGTGACCTCATCGGGCTTGAGCGCCTTGGAACGGGCCCGCGCGGCAAGATCATTGATCGTGCGCGTCAGTCCGCCCAGCGAAAGATCGTCGGCGCGCTTGACGACCGGCACGATCAACCCGGTCGGATTGAGCGCCAC
>JANMNM010000173.1:0-27208 GCA_031373905.1 Gemmatimonadaceae bacterium
TGGCTCACCGATCGAACAGTCGCAGCCGCAGGCGCCCGGCGCCAAACCAGCGGTCGGCGCGCTTGAATTCGGTCTTGTTGACGAAGCTCGCGTCCTTGTTGAATCGCAGGAGAAACATCCGATCCTGCCGCACGAGTGTGAACGCGGAGTGATGATTGGTCCGGATCACGAACACGACTCCGACAACAATGCCAATCAGCACGCCCGTCAAGAGATCGGTGAAGACGATCGCAAGCACCGTGACGATGAACGGCACAAACTGATCGAGCCCACTGGCCCACATTTCGCGATACAGCGCCGGCTTCGTCAACTTGTAGCCGACCATCAACAGCACCGCAGCCAGGCTGGCCAACGGGATCCGATTGAGGAGGGACGGAATCAGGAGCACGAAGGCCACGAGCAGGATGCCGTGCGAGAACGAGGACCATCGCGTCTTCGCACCGGCGTACACGTTGGCAGAACTCCGAACGATGACCGCCGTCAGGGGCAGGCCACCGCACAGACTGCTGACAATGTTGCCGCATCCCTGCGCGATCAGTTCGCGGTCGGGATCCGAGAGCCGGCGTTGCGGGTCGAGCTTGTCGGATGCTTCAAGCGAGAGCAACGACTCGATGCTGGCGACAATCGCAATCGTCAAACCGGTTGAGTACACGGCACGATCGGACAGCCGCGACCAGTCGGGTGACGACAACATCGACAGGAACTGCGACGGGCCACCGTCAGGCAGCGTGACGAGATGGCCATCTTCAGCGCGCAGCCAGAAGTTCGTGAACGCCACCCGAAAGACTTCATTCAACAGGACACCGAGCAGCACGGCGATCAGCGCTCCGGGGACCATCCGCAGCACGCGGTTCGCCTTCACCCACGGTCGCTCCCAGAGGATGAGGACGCCGAGCGCCACGGCCGTGACGAGGATCGCCTCGCCATTCGCGGATGCAACGGCGTCGATAATGTCTGAAAGCGTCGTTGATCCCCCGGTGGCGCTGCGAAAGAAGTCGAAGTCGCCTTCGAAGCTCTTGTCCCGGCCCAGTGCGTGGGGAATCTGCTTCAGGATGATCACAACGCCGATCGCCGCCAGCATGCCCTTGATGACGGAATTCGGGACGTAGTTGGCAAGGCGTCCCGCCTTCAGCAGACCGAAACCGATCTGCGCGATCCCCGCGAGAAGCACCGCGACAAGGAAGGCCTCGAACGACCCGAGCGCCTGGATTGCGCTGGCGACGATCACCGCGAGGCCCGCTGCCGGGCCGCTCACGCTCACCGCCGAGGACGAGAGCAGCGAGACGACGATGCCGCCAACGACGCCCGCCACAACGCCCGAGAGCAACGGCGCGCCAGATGCGAGCGCGATGCCGAGGCAGAGCGGGAGCGCAACGAGGAACACGACGAGTCCCGCCGATGCGTCCGACGCAAGCGTGGACTTGCCGCGTGTGGGGAGTCCTGCGGTGTCTGTGCTCAGCATGAGGATTGATGATCGGGTGCACTTTGTCCCAACACCACGATCTAATCGCCTGCGCACGCCTGAGCCACCCGTCGCGGTTCAGATGGCCGGCGCCCGGGAACGTGTATCGGTCAGTGCGTCACGAGTCGTCCCGGTGGTGCGCGCAGGTTTCGCGAGGCGACAACTGACGGCCTGTGTAGCCGTTACAAACGCGGCGCAATCGCGACCAATCGCAGCCTGCCCGGACTTGACTTCCGCGCTCGCCGATCTCTCAGATTCGTCCCCGTCTGCGTGCTCACGGCGCCGTGCTGGGTCTCACGGCAATCCTCGAAGACGACGTCACGTCCGCGACGTGCCGCGCATGCCATGCCGATCGCGAAGTACGGATGTCCGATCGGCGCTGAAACCGCTGCGAGGGCAGCGTGCCGTCCCCGCCGCGCGCACGTGGTTCGACGGCGGGGGATATGATCCATACGCCAGGCCGTACCCTGTACGCCAGATGTCGTCGTGCGTGCTGCCCGGTACGAACAGGGTGGCGGTCCGCTCAACCATCCGTCAGTACGCGGCATCGGACGTCATCTTCGCCTGCGCGTCACTCCTGCGTCGCGGGGCAATTGAACAACCGTCGCTGCTCGGCCGCCTGGATGCCACGCGCATCGCACTCGCCGGTCCTGGTGCGACGCGAGCGATTGGTATACATCAGCGCACACTTCTGGTCGGCACGATCAATGCACGTCCGAGCGACTCCGCGTGGCGCGCCAGGCACGCGCACCCGGTGCCCGGTTCGAGCAGGAGACGGGGGCGCAGCCGCGCACCAAAGACTGTGATGACGCGTTCCCGACTGGTCGCGATCCGGCGGTGCATAATGGTGCCGTCCTCCGCATTCTCCGACCGCTGGCACTCGCGCTCATCCACATCCACGCCGCTGGTTCGCACGGTGGCAGGCCTCTCGGTCGATGCCCAGCAGCAGGGCGGAGGCACGTGACCGTCTTACGCGACCACCATCGCAACACCGCGCGTCGGGTCAAGCCTTACACGATGCCGGGGTGTTCACCTCCTTCGCAGAGCCGCTGAAACAGGTAGCGTTTCCTGACATCCTGTCAAACGGAGGGTGATGTGCAGCACGTGTCGCAGCCTCGCGCCGGAGTGGGTCTCATGCGGATGGCGCGCGCTGTATCAGTGCTCGTGTCGGTCGTCGTGCTGGGCAGCTGCCTGCGCGTCTGGACTCCGACGGTCGCGGCCCCATCGTCCGCAGCGCTCGCGAAACCACCGACCGACACCTCGACGCTCAAGCTGCACCTGCGGTCGGGGGAGTTGATCATCGCAAGGACGTGGACCGAAGACACCACGGCGAGGGTGCTTCATGTCGTCGGCACAGAATACACCGTCGATCGAAGGCCGTCCGGGGCCGTGGATCGTTTGGTGCCACTGGACTCGATAGCGCTGCTGCAGGCGAACACCGCCGGTGCCGCCTACCCGGGTGGGCTGATCACGACGGCGATCTGGGGCACGATTGCCGGCGTGGTCTCGGTGGCGTGCCTCGCCGATCCGAAGTCCTGCTTCGGATCGTGTCCAACGTTCTACGTGGGCAACGACTCATTGTCGATCCAGGCCGAAGGCTTCTCCGCGAGTCCGCTGCGCACGCTCGAGGCCCGCGACGTGGATCACCTGTATGCATCGGCGTCGCGACCAGGACCGTTCACGCTGCGGATGCGCAACGAGGCCCTCGAGACACACGCGGTACGCTCGGTTCGACTGCTGATCGCGCCGCGACCGGCAGGAGGACGCGTCTTCCACTCACCGTCGGACGAACTCTTTCCAGCCGACGGCATGAGTTCTCCGATCGGCTGCACGAGTGCGACGGGAGACTGCGCGCGAGACGTCGCCACGCTCGACACGCGTGAATGGAAGTCCACGACAGACTCCGCGGATCTGGCAACACGGGAGGTGGTGGAGCTGACGTTCGACCGTGCAGCACTTCCACGCTTCCGTGGCCCAGGCGGAAGCGAGGGTCGACTCGGCCTGGTCCTTGGTGCACGACACACCCTCGTGTCGACATTCCTGTTCTACCAGTCACTCGCGTTCGCCGGGGATCAGGCGGGAGATGCCATGGCGCGCATCGAGCGCGGGACGGTGGCGGATCAGCCACCGCTCTTCTCGGCGCTCCGCACGCTCGGCACGATCGAGGTGTCGGTTTCCGCAGACGGGGTGCACTGGACCGATGCGGGTCACCTGTTCGAGGCAGGCCCGCTGGCAACCGATCCTCAGGTCATCCCGCTCGAAATGATGCCGGGTGCCGGGGCGGTTCACGTCCGCCTCTCGCTCACCAAGGGCTACTGGCGCCTGGACTACGCAGCGCTCGCGCACCTGGGCCCGCGAATTGAGCCAACCATCCTGTCTCCAGTCTCGGTGACGGCAGAGGGGCGCACGGTGGCCGGCCCGAGTGCCGCGGCAGCACTCGCCGACTCGAACCGTGTGCTCGTCACCGGCCCGGGCGACACATATGCGCTCGCGTTCGAGCTGCCCGAGACGCTGCCACCGACATCGGATCGATGGGAAGTCTTCCTCGAGAGCTCTGGCTGGTACTACGAGTGGATGCGTGAGGAGTGGCGCGCCGAGCAGGATCCCGCGCGCGCGGCGCAGTTGCTGTATGCCCCTCGCGACGCCTTTCGCGCCCTGGCTCCCGCATACAAGGCGCGAGAGGCAATCAACGAACGCGCGTTCTGGATGAGTCGGATCCGGAGGAAGCAGCCATGAACACCATCCCTCTTCTTCTGCGTCTCAGCATGACGAGGCGCGGCCAGCGCACGTTCGGCGCGTGGTTCATCTGCGCCGCACTGCTCGCGGCATCTCCTGTGGCATCGAGAGCGCAGACATCATCGCCCAGTTCGCCGTTCGGAACCGAGGTGCGCGTCAGGATCAACGCGGAGGAAACACGCGGTGAACTTCTGGCAGTGAGCACTGATTCGCTTTGGATCCAGACCAAGTCGAGGATGGTCGCTCTGCCACGACTCGGACTGTCGACGGTCGAGTATCGGAGGCACAAGTTCGGTGCACGGCGCACGCTGGGCATCGGGCTTGCCATCAGTGGCGTCACCACGCTTGGCATCGTCGCAGCCTGCAATTCTCCGGATGTAGAGCCTGGCAGCGGATGTGGCACCGTGGGGGTCGGCTGGCTCGCGGTGACGTCTGCTCTGTCGCTGTTGTCGAGCGCCATCGCACGGGGTGGCGATTGGAAAACAGTCCCGCCGGAACAATGGGACCAGCTGGTGGCACACGCCCGCTTTCCACTGGGACTGCCGCCACTGCTGCAGCCCAGCACGCAGCGGCCGCCACCCTGAAGAACCTCGCCGCACTTCTCCCGTGCGATCAGAGTCCGTCTCCGATGGGGCATGACGTCGGCAGCCCGTCAGAAACAGGAGCTACAACGGTGCTGGGCGTGTCCGGCATCGTCCGACAGAATTCTGCGGTGAACCCGCGCAACCTTCAAGCGCTCGAAGCATCGCGCGAACAGAGGAGGCTGAATGTCTGGACGAAGGGCACGGCGATCAGCACTCTTGCTGTTGTCGATGTGCGCAGTCACGGTCAGCAGTGCAGAGGCTCAGGTGGCGACCCTCATTCCGGGCGTTCGCACACGGATCCGTGCACCTGGTTCGGTGTCCGGGCGTCTGACGGGCACCGTGGTCAACCGGACTGCGGATTCGCTGTCAATCGCGATGGAGAACGGCGTGCCGGTCCGACTGCCGATCTCAGCGCTGACGTCGGTCGAGATCAGCCGGGGCAAGAGCCGGTCGAAGGGGGCGATGAAGGGGGCGATCTGGGGCGGCGGTTTTGGCGTGTTGTCCGGGCTCTTCTCGGACTCGGGGCAGCAAAACTGCAGCAGAAACTGTGCCTCCCGTGGCGAAATTTTCGCCGCGAGTGTCTTTGGTGGAGCTCTCCTCGGGGCCGGGATTGGCGCCGCCGTGCAATCCGAGCGGTGGGATCGACTTGAGGTACCCGCGCGGACAGCGCTCACCTACACCCGCGGCGGGCCGACCGTTGTGGTGTCGCTGCGCTTCTGACGCGGCGGGGGGCGCTGACCGTCAACGGATTTGCATTGCGGTGCAGAAGAGGGGCTCTCGTTTCCTGAGCCCCGTCATCGCGTGAGAGCCGGGAGTGCCGCGCAGGTCGATGCCGGCCGCAAGCCCATCGATCGGGCACGAAGGCGTTGGAGACAATCCGTGACATGAACCGTAATGGGGGAATTACGTTGACGCGAATCGTGCATTGCACCGGGCTTCCTGCCGTCACACACGCACAAGTCGAGCGTGGATCGAATCGATACCAACACGCGCCGCAACTGCGACGCGCCGACGTTCGGCGTCACTTCTTGCCGAAACGTTGCCATGTCCCTTCTAATCCTCTCGCACCGGTGGGAGCCCAGGTCTCCGAGCCGAAATCATCAACCGGCACGCTGTGCGGCGCGGATAACGCGAGCATTTCCGCCAGTTCATTGCACTGCCGGTTCTTCCGACACAACATCCATGCGTGGCGCTGCTCGTGCCGCTCGGACCAGACGTACTGGCCGAACAGCATGTCTCCAGCGCACGTGGCTCGCAGGAGTTACTCAATCATGGTCCCTCTCCGCAAATTCGCCCTGGCGTCGTGCCTGACCGTACTTTTCTCAGGATGCGACAAACCCGCGGTGACCGACTCGTCTGAATCGGCGCGCGGCATATCCCACCGCACTGCCTCGGAGCCAGCCGCCTCGATGCCGCTGGTGGCCGCACTTGTGAGCCCCTCCAATTCTCCCTGCCCCATGGCGCATTGTGGCATCTCCCTCTCGGATCAGATGCCGGTAGCGCCAATCACGTCGGCGAAACAGGCATGGAGCGCGGTGACCACCAACGGCTCGCTGGGTCTGGGCTCGGTCGTTGGGCTGGATTTCGTCGCCGTGTCCTTCTCCGTAAAGACCCCGTACCTGCAGGTGCTCAATCTCGATGGTTCCGTACGGTGGACGAGCGGCTCGCTGCTCGGCAAGCTGGACCTCTGTCCGCCGCTCGTTGGGGACGACGGGTCGGTCTACGCGGCCGATTCGAAATGGGTCATCCGATTTTCCGCATCGGGCGCGGTGATCTGGAAAGTGGCGAATCCGTCCGCGGCTCAACCTTTCGGACTGAACCTCACGAGTGAAGGCTTGCTGGTTGGTGCGGGCAAGTCCGGCCCGGCCTGGGGTGTGCGCCAATCGGACGGCGGAGGCGCTACGACCGTGACCCTGGCAGACGGTGCGGACAAGTTCATCACGCTGAACACGTCATCGGTCAGTGGCACGCGCATGTACGTGGCTACGCAGAGCAGCCGCGCTTCGTCCAAAGGTCGGCTTTACGCGCTTGAAACGACCGGGGGCACGCTGAGAGTGGCCTGGTTCTGGGCTTTCACGGGGACTACCGGCGGCAGTCCGACGCTTTCGGGAAATCGGATCTACTTCGACGGACGCGCGATGCCTGGCACCGGTGCATCCTGCCTGTGTGAATTCGGACTTCAGGATTCCGGGACTGCTGCAACGCTCTTGTGGGCCATGGATACAGGGCCGCTCAGTGGTGGCGGAACGAACCTGCAGGTATCGCCGGCCATCGACCCGCGTGGCGGGGTCTGGGTGACCTCAGTCCAAGGTGAGAACGTGCTGCGATTGGACGAGCTCACGGGCGCGGTTATTCAGACGGTCAGTCTCACGAGTCTGCTCGGGAGCAAGACAACCCCGAATTCCGTGTTCAGCATCGCAGCCGTTGGCCCATCGCCTGCGGCATATCTCGGTGCATCGGGCACGCAAAACAATGTCATTGCGATCGACCTCAATTCCGGCTCGCTGCTGTGGAAGTACGATCTCGGGTCGGCCCAGACATACGCCCAGTTTCCTTCGGTGGCTGGACTGGTCATCGTCATGACATCGGCCAAGGGCGTGATCGCGCTCTCGGCTGTGACATCGCCGTGAACGAGAAGCCATAGCGCGAAGCACCGTCGGCGGACGGATCACCGGCGGACTTCCGCGAGATGTTCACGCAGAGCCGGTCCACGCGCGTGAGGTCAGGCGACTGCGAAAGTGACTCGATCACAGGACGACGCACCCACTCGAGTGACCGGCGTGGCGATGGCCGCGCCGTATGTCACGCGCCGCTCCGCGTTAGCGCCCACCCACGAGCTGGAACGCCGCCCAGAAGCGTGGTGCCTCATAACCCTTGGTGCCGCGCACGTCGGCCTGGGCACGCCGGAGCGCTTCCGACTTGGAAGTGCCGCCGGTGCCAGTGAGCCAGTGGAAATAGAACCGCTCCATCAGCAACGCAGTCGCCGCATCCGAGACGCTCCAGAGACTCACCAGCAAGCTGCGTGCACCACGCGCGAGGAATGCGCGCTGCAGTCCCACCGTCCCCTCGGCTTCGGTGAGGTTGCCAAGTCCGGTCTGGCAGGCGGAGAGCACCACGAGTTCGGCGTGCAGCGCAGGGCCGTCAAGCACTTCGCCCACAGTGAGCAACCCATCGGCCGCCGCATCTGGCGCCAGCGCCACGAATGAATTCCGCGCCTGACCCGCGGTCGCATACGCGTAGCCGTGCGTGGCCAGATGGATCAGCGGAGCGTCGGTCATACGTCGGCGCACTTCCACCTCGCTGGCGGCCGTCGAGGTGAGCATCGTGGCGCCAACGCGCGCTGCGACAGACTGCGCCTCGCGCGACGCCGCCGGGAGCGGCTGCAGTTGCACCAGATCGCCATCCGACGTGCGCGCCGACGGCATCACGGGGTTGCCCACCACGAGCGCTCGTTTGAGCACCACGCGTCTGGCCGCACCGGCGGGGATCGATGGCCCGCGCTCCACCTCTTCCAGGCTCGCCAGTGACGGTGCATACCGCAGGGCGTAGCGACTCCCGAGCAGTTCGCCCTTCTCGCCAAGCGGAAGTGCACCGAATGGAAGGAGAGCGAGCGAAGCGTGCGGAACGATCACGATCTCCTGCGCACGGCCGAATGCGAGCAGATCGTCAGGAATGAGCAACCGTGCGAGTGCGAGGCCAAGCGCACCCGCAGTTCCGGGGGCCGATGCGTCACCTGGTCGCGGACGAAGTTCGAGAGACCGGCTCGCCTCGGCGGTCGCACCGTCCGCGCGCAGCGCACGACGCCACGCTCCCACCAGTCTCGCGATGGAATCGGACGTGACGCGCTTGGTGCGGACCGAGAGCGGCGCGCCGGGGCGCGCATACCATGTGATGAGCGTGTCCTCGGTCACCAGATACACGAGCATGGCGGTACCAGGCCTGTCCGCCGCGCCCATCAGCCTGCGCCCCTCGGCGACGAGGTCGGCACCCCCCGCGCGCGCCGCGGCAGTACGGCGCATGAGGTCGAGCAGTGCCTGCGCGCGCAAGCGCTCAGTGGCCGCGAGCGCACCAAGCGCGGCGGGTTCCGACCCGAGCTCTGGGGCACGTGCAATCCATGTCAATTCCCACTCGCCCGCCGACAGCGTACTCTGCGCGCCGATGCTGAGCCTGTTCTCGTCGCCACCCGCATCCTGTCGCAGCATGGTGCGATACGCCGCCGCCGTGTCGAACGCCGCAATGGCCGCGGCAAGATCCGGTCTGGGAAGCCTGCGCAGTATGTGGCCGATACTCCCGAGCAGTGCCGCACTGGTCTCGAGCGAACCGCTTTCCCTCTCACGCGCGAGCGCCTGCCGCAACAACTCGAGCCCTGCCTCAGGGTGTCCGCGATCGGCCTCGAGTCGGCCGAGGGCGCTCAGCGCGAGCGTCTCCGAGGCGCGGTCTCCGGTGGCCGCCCCCATCGCCCTCGCCTGCTGATACACGGCGAACGACGAGTCACGCTCGCCCGCGCGATCGAACAGCGATGCAAGATCGGTGAGCCCCGATGCGGACTGTCGCATCGTTCGTGACGTACGGGCCCGCGCGAGCGCCTCGCGCATGGCGAACACCGCTGAATCGGCGTCGCCACGTTTCTCCATCAGCAGTCCGATTCCGCGCATCGCCTCGGCTTCCCCTTGCGCATCGCCGTCACGCGCAGCGAGCTCGCGTGACTCGCGATACATGCGCATCGCGGAGTCACTGGCGCCCGCAGACTCGAAGTCCTGTGCGAGCAGTCCCACCGCCCTGCGCTGCAATGACAGCGATCGCAGTTGCTCCCCCACGGCTCGCTGCTGCCTGTGATACGTGAGCGCCGAATCGAACTGTCCGAGCTGACGGTAGATGCTCCCCACGTGCCCGAGCGCTTGCGCGCGCTTGGCGGCATCCCCCGTCTTCTCCCACAGTCCGACGGTGCGCTTGATGTTCACGAGCGACGAGTCGTAGCGCCCCGATCCCGAGAACGCGACGCCGCGCACACCATGGAGCAGTGCGACGGTTCGCGGGTCAGTGCCTGGCGGCATGGTGGCGAGCGCCGATGCCGTCAGCACGAGCGCCGAGTCGAACCGGCTGCGGGCGAGCAGGAAACCGGCAACGAACATCGTCGCGCTGGTCTCCTCCGCGCGGTTGCCAAGATTGTGCCAGCCCGCGAGGACGATGCGCCCGATGGCGATGGCGGAGTCCACCTGTCCTTCTTCCCGGAACGACACAGCCACGCGGAGCAGCGGCGTCAGCGACATCCCTTCCTGCCCGACGGCACGGAGCATCGCTGCCGCATCGCGCAATTGGGTGCGGGCCGTGTCGAAGGAGAGTCGGTCTGCGTAGGCAAGACCGAGATACAGCATGGCAACCGCCATCGGCATCGAGTCGTGCGCCTCGCGGTTGAGCGCGAGCGACCGCCAGTTCCAGGCGATGGCCGAGTCGACGGGGCCGACCTTGGAGAATCGCGCCGCGAGCTGCGCCGTCACGAGCCGAACTCCCTTCGCATCGCCCGCTGCCCCGTGCCGCGCAAGCTCGCGTCGCTCGGCCGCGATCGCAGACTCTGGCGACGACGCACCCGCATCGTTCGCTTCGGCCAACCGGCGGTGCACCGTCATCGAGTCCGTCTGACCGAGCTTCCGGAACTCGTTCGCGATGCTCGCGTGAAACGTCCGCCGCGCCGCCTCGTTGCCGCTCGCTGGCAGGTGCTCGAGCGCTTCGCGAAAGGCTGCCACCGCAGCAGCTGGTTGCTCGCGCTTCCCTTCCACCATCCCCAGCAATCCACTCGACGTCACGAGGTTTGCACGGTCGCCTGCAGAGCGGAACAGTGCTGTCGATGCGCGCAGCGACACGGCTGCCGAGTCGAGCTGCCCGAGTCTATCGAAGGTCATGCCGAGACCGCGCTGAATCTGCGCCTCGGCGATGCGATCGCGGCCGCGCGCCGCCACCACGCGCGCCGCGCGGTAGATCACGAGTGCGGAGTCGTTCCGCTGCTTGGTGTAGAGAAGGTCGGCCAGCTCCCGGCGTGCGCGCACCTCGTCCGCAACGTCGGTGACCGCCGAATCGGGCGCGATCGACAGCCCGAAGTGGTACATCGCGGAGTCGGCCAAGGACGACGACTGGAAGCGCCGCGCCATGACGCGGCGCACGCGGCGCTCGGACGCAACGGGCCCTCGCGCGGCGTAGAGCGTGACCGTCCTGCGGAAATGATCGATCGCCGCCGGCGCGTTCCCGCGCTCCGCTTCGAGAAAGCCAAGCCACTCGTGCGCAACCGCAGCGCTGGCAGAGTCGTGCGCGCTCTCGCGCGATGCGGCAGCGGACGTGAGGATCGAGAATGCTGAGTCACTGCGTCCGGCGCGGTACTGACCGACGCCCAGGCGCGTCAGCGCGGTGCCCTCGGCGGTCACGTTCCCACGCGTCCGCGCGAGCTCCAGTGCCGCGCGGAAGTTCGCGAGCGCCGAGTCATGCCGGTTACCGGCCTGATGGAGGTCGCCAAGCCTGATGCGAATCGTCCCTTGCTGCGTGGTGGAGTCGACTGCCGTGAACAGCGCGAGCGATCGGCGGCAGACGTCCAGCGCTTCATCTCGCATGCCCGCTTCGCGTCGTGCGAGGCAGCCCCAGTCGAGGGCACGCGCCTGGTCCAGCGTCTTGCCCGCCGCACCCCACAGCAGTGCCGCAGCATCCCACCCGGCGATGGCCCGCGCGTAGCCGTCGGGCGTCCGCTGCCGGTATGCGGTGCGCGCCTGCCTGAAGAGCGCGAGTGCGCTGTCTGCCGGCGTGGCTTGTGCGGCCAGCGCACTCCAGACCGGGAGCACAAGGCTCACCACCAGCAGCGTTGCTCGGCGGGTCATCTTTCGGGGCGGGAGGGCGTGCGCAGGTTCCGACGGGCGGGGCGGTGTCGCCGGATATCCACAGGTGGCGTGAGAACAGTCGTGAGCCGACGGCAGTAACGCAACAGGTCTCCGTACTGACCTGCGGAGTTCACCGTCGGGTAAGCGGGCGCAAAACAGTGTATCGTCCGCCATTGCTTGCCGGACTACCATCGTTTCGTCATGAGGCATCATCGGCCATGAGCCAGACCAGCGCGTCTCCCCGCGTCTCCCGCGTGCAAGACATCGAAGAACTCGTCAGCAGCCTCGCCGCCATCGTCGGTGACCGGCTGACGCGCGTGGTCTCGGAGCTCGAGCAACATGGACGTGGCGAGACACACCTCCCGCCGGCACCGCCTGACGTGGTCGTCTACCCGCTGACCACTGAAGAAGTGAGTGCCATCATGCGCGTCTGCGCGTCACGCGGTGTCCCCGTGATTGCGTATGGCGCCGGTAGCTCACTCGAAGGACATGTCAGCGCCGTTGCAGGCGGCGTGTCACTCGACATGTCGCGCATGGACCGCATGCTCCGCATCAGCGTCGAGGATCTCGACGTGACCGTGCAGGCAGGCGTGACGCGCACGCAGCTGGTGCGCGAGCTGGGAGCGACTGGCGCGACGTTCTTCGTCGACCCGGGAGCCGATGCCACGATCGGTGGCATGCTCGCCACCGGCGCGTCCGGCACGACCTCGGTGCGCTACGGCACGATGCGCGAGAATACCCTTGCACTCACCGTCGTCCTCGCCGACGGCACGGTGATCCGCACTGGCAGCCGCGCGCGCAAATCGTCCGCCGGCTACGATCTCACGCGCCTCTTCATCGGCTCGGAAGGCACACTCGGCATCATCACGGAGGCGACGTTGCGGCTGCATCCGGTACCGGATGCGATTGCAGCCGCCGTCTGCGCCTTCGCGACGGAAGATGCCGCGGTAAGTGCGGTGACCGCGCTGCTGCAGAGCGGTGTTCCGCTGGCGCGCATCGAGCTCGTCGATGCGGTCACGATCGGCGCGCTGAACCGCTTTCTCGCGCTCGGGTACCCCGAGTGTCCGATGATCTTTCTCGAACTGCACGCGTTCAGCGCGGAGGCACTCCGCGAGCAGCTGGTGGCGGTGAACGACGTGGTCGCTGACCACGCGGGCACGGTGCACGCATCGGCCACGACCGAGGATGACCGTGCACGATTGTGGGAAGCTCGCCACCGCGTCTACTACGCGGGGCTGGCGCTGCGGCCCGGAGCGCGCGCATGGACCACCGATGCCTGTGTGCCGATTTCGCACCTGGCGCAGTGCATTCGTGAAACACGGGCGGACGTGCGCTCTGCCGGCATCATCGCACCACTGGTCGGGCATGTCGGCGACGGGAACTTCCACTTCATGCTGCTGCTCGATCCCAACGACAGTGGGGAGCGCGACCGTGCACAACACATCGCAACACGACTGACCCAACGCGTGATCGCAATGGGCGGCACATGCACCGGCGAGCATGGCATCGGGATCGGGAAGATGTCATCGCTCGAGCTGCAGCATGGCGACGCGATCCATGTCATGCGCGCCATCAAGACGGCCCTGGATCCGAACGACATCCTCAACCCAGGCAAGATCTTCACGCGCGGCGACACGATCGGCGCCGCGGAGTGATTGATCAGTCATCCACGCCAAACACCACCGCCGACAGATCCGGTGCCAACCGAAACGTGCGTGCGACTCGATCCCACCAGGAAAACAGCGAGCTGAAGTTCGCGTTCTGCTCGGCCACCACGACCGAGTGATGCACCTTGTGCAAGTGCGGTGTGACGATGACCAGACGGAGCGCACGGTCAAGCCATTCCGGCAGGCCGACATTGGCGTGATGAAACTGGACGACCGCGAACAGCAACACCTCATAGAGCGCGAGTTCGTCCAGCCGGCACCCGATGATCGCCAGCACCGGAACGCGGAAGAGCGATGAGAGCGTGATCTCGCCGAAGTGAAACCGATTCGCCGTCGTCACATCCATCGCGCGATCGGAGTGATGCAGGCGGTGGAAGCGCCAGAAGAACGGCACGGTGTGGTTCAGCCGATGCCAGGTGTAGGTCCATGCGTCGAGCAGCAGCAGTGCCGGCAGCCAGCGCACTGACGGTGCGACCGGCAGCCAGTTCAGCAGCCCCACGCCCTGCTCCGCCGTCCAGCGCATGGTGGCAGCCCAGAGCGCCAGGAACCCGAAGCGGATGGCGAGGCCGTTGAGCACCCCGATGCCGATGTTCGTCGCCGCATGCCGGAACCGCGCCCGCCATGGGTGCGGGCTGCCAGCGAACAGACCGAAGAACGGCTGTGCGGACTCCCAGGAGAACAGCACGAGCAGCACACCGATCGACGCCGGCATGCGCCATGCTTCGAGAGTTGCCGGATCAGTCATGGCGGAATAGGGTCGCCTGCACCTTGGTGAACATCGTGCATGACTATAGTCACGGAGGTGGAGTGTTCGCGAGCATTCGGACGGAGCCCGGTGTGGCCCTCGACATCTCCGCCTTCAATGCCGCATGTCCCGCCGGTTAGCTTGGCCACCATGATCACACTCTTCGCCGCCACGCTGCTCCTCGCGGCGCCGCACGGCACCGTGTACCACGACCGGAATTCCAACGGGCGTCGTGATGCAGGTGAGCCGGGGATTGGCGACGTCGCTGTCTCCAATCAGGACACCGTCGTAGTCACCGACGCATCCGGTGCATACAGCATGCGCGGAATGGGTGTCGGCATCGTACATGTCAGCGTGCCTGACGGCTGGCGTGCGACCGGGTCGTTCTGGCTGCCCGGCGCATCGACTGACGACGCGCCCCTCGACTTCGGCCTGACGCAAACGCGCCGCGCGGACACCTTCACGTTCGTCCACGCGTCGGACACACACATCAGCCAGGCCAGCGCTGCGCGCACCGAACGGCTGCGCACACTGGTGGATTCGCTGCGACCAGCCCTCGTACTGATTTCGGGTGACCTGGTGCGTGATGCACTGCGCGTTGGGGAAGCCGAGGCCACGGGCTACTACCGGCTGTTCAACGAGAAGATCGGGCAGTTCAGTGTCCCGACGTATACGGTCCCCGGCAACCACGAAGTGTTCGGGATCGAGCGCAACAAATCACAGGTCAGCCCCGATCATCCGCTGTTCGGGCGCGCGATGTACCGCCAGTTTCGTGGACCCGACTACTACTCGTTCAACGCCGGTGGTATCCACTTCGTTGCGTTGAACACCGTGGACATCAGCGATCAGTGGTACTACGGTCACGTGGACTCGCTGCAGCTGGCGTGGCTCCGGCGCGACCTGGCGACGATCCCACCCACCACGCCGGTTGTGACGTTCAATCACATCCCCTTCTTCTCGTCGGCGGAAAGCCTGAACGGCTACAACGATGGTCCACCGGCGCCGTCGCTGATCACCGTGCGCGGCAAACTGCAGTACCGGCATACCGTGTCAAACGCCGGTGAGGTGCTCGCGCTCCTCTCGGGCCGGTCGTATCCGCTGGCGCTCTCCGGCCATGGGCACATGGCAGAGCGATTGCGGTACGAGGGCGTGGCGACACGCTTTGATGAAGCGGCGGCGATCGTTGGCCCGTCGGGCCGAGCCGGGATGGTTTTTCCGAGCGGCGTGACGCTCTACCGCGTGCGGCGGGGTAAGATCGACGAGGGACGGTTCATTCCGCTGGGGATCGAGCCAGGCGCACCGTAGGGACGCAGCGAACGCGGTGAGCCCACCTCCCGACGCGGAGTGATGTGATCTGCGGCGTGAGTGCGTGTGCCGGGCAGGTCGCGATGTGCACTTGGGGATCGATCGATCGTTCGCCAGATTCCCCCTGTGACGTTCGCGCGAAACGCCGGACCATACACGCTACGAGGCTACACGCGATTGTCCGTCAGGGACTGCCTGACGGCTGATCAATCGCTATCGGTCGAGAGCGAGATGGCTGCTCGCGCGCAAAGGGAATCGCATGACGCGGTTTCCACGACATTTCACATGGGTGCAGAAGGCCACACGGCGCTCGCAGCCCCTGCGACGCGGCGTGTCCGCACGTGGAACCGGAACATGTCGCCGCAGATCGCGGGGTCGACAGTGTATTCGAAGAAACCCTCTGCGCGCCGTCAAAACCGATAGGTGGCGCCGATGAAGTGCATGTTCAGGCCGGGATTGTGTTCGGCCAGGCCGCCATTGGACGCGTGCTGAACGCGATAGCCGACAGCCACTCGTGGGTGTGCCTGCCAGTCCACCCCGACGTGGCTCGTCATCAGGAACCGCATCCCGAGATCGTGGTCGCCAAATGCGCTCTTGCTCAGCACTGTCGGTCGGGCACCGGCGTTCACGAACACCGGCAACCCGCGGCGCCGAATCACGACGGCAGGGCCAACCGTGCCGACGTACCCGTATTCGTCGTCGCGCTCGATGTAGCCCGAGGTAAACTCCAGACGCGGCCGAATGCTCACATTTGGCCCGATGCTCCAGAGCCAGTGCAGGTCGCGATTCACGAACACTTCGCGCTCAAGGATGCTCGTCTCGGTGGACGAAATCCCCAGCCGCATGCCGGCGGTGAGATTCGTCGCTTCTTGCGCGGGAAGCTGTGTGGCTGCAAGCGAGACACCCAGCCCCAGCAGCACAGCGCGACGATGGCGGCGGCTGTTGTCAGATGGCATGGCGACGGCCCGGGCACATGCTTTACAGAATAGCCCGGCAACGTGTTTTGCAACCCTCGTGCACAGCCACGCAACTGCTCGCTCTGCAAGGTCGCAACGGGCTGGCTCAGCTCCCCGAGTGTCGCGTTAGTCCTGCGCCACGGCGCCGCGCGAATTGGATGCACCTCACAAACGAATCGCCGCCACGCTGCAGGACGCACCGTGGCGGCGACCTGTATTCAGGCCAGATCAGGCAGCGGCGCTACGGACACCGAGCCAGCCCGGCGACCGGGCAGCGCTCCGGATCGGGCTCCAACGTGCTGGACTGTCCGCCGATGCCGCCGAACGTGTACAACGGCTGGCGCAACGTGTTGAGTTCACGGCCTGGCACGGGGAACTGCGTCGGCGTGCTGGCCGGCATCGTCTGCCAGCCACGCGCGTCGAAGAACGACACCATGCCGCTCATGCCGATCAATTCGACGCCCTTCTCGTACCGCATCGCATCCCAGAGACTGCCACAGGAACCGTTCAACTTGCGCGGCACGCATCCCGGCGCGATCGGTGGTCCATCGATGGTGACGGGAGGAAGCTGACCGTTGGCGACGCGCGTCTTGTTGATCAGCGGCACCGCTTCTGCGGCCCGTCCGAGCCTGATGAGTGCTTCCGCCTTGAGCATGTCCATCTCCGTGACGGTCAGCTCCGGCTGCGGGCCCGTCTGCCAGGTGATGCCGGTGCCGTAGCGCAGGAAGTAGTAGTGCGAAAAGCGCCACGACCCGCGCGAGATCGCAAACAGGTTGTTGAGGTTGTAGCCCATGTACGTGCCCGGTGTCGCCGGGCCGCCGGCGCCCTGGATACGACGATCGCGCGTGCGCAGCTGGAACGGCTGCCGGTTGTCGTTTGGGGTCGCGAGCCACGTCTGAAAGCCGCTGGTGGAATCGGCGGGACCGATCAGCCAGTAGCTTGGGCGCGCGTAGTCCGACGGGCGGCCCGCGGTGCGAAGGCGCGCCAGCAGGCGCTTCCAGTCATCGAAGAGGATGTCCACCTGCGCGACCGGCGCGAAGTCCACCAGGATGCCGGCATCGATGCGACGCAGGACCTCGGCCCAGTTGACTGCGGCCCGCTCAGCCCGAGTCCGCGCCGAGTAGGCGAGCAGTCGCGCCACGTACGAGTTCGTGAGGCGCACGAACTGGTCCTTCGTCAGTGCCTGGAAGAGAAAGCTCTCCACCGGGAACGTCATCGTCGGCTGCGAATTGGCGGCAGCAGCGGCCTCGTCGAGTTGTGCAATGGCGGTGGTGATGACGGCGGGATACGGCACGAAGGTCGGCGTCGTGATCGTGTCGAGCTTCGTTCGCTCGTCAGTGACCACGGCCTTGTCGAACATCAGGCCGAGGTAGCCGTAGGAAAGGCCCTGCATGAACTTGCCCATGGCCTTGGCGCGGGCCGTGCGCACGGGATCCACGATCACCAGGCCGCCATTGACCGCGGCGACAACGTCATTCACCGACGAAATCGTGCGGTAGTAGCCGTACCAGGGATCCTGGTTCACCTGACGACGGGCGTTCACCTCATCGTTGTTCCACGACGTGCGTGGTTCCGTCGACGGCTCGAGCTGGCCGAAGTCCGCGAAACCCGACGTGACATCGCGTGCCATGACCCCGAGGGCAACGCCCGGATACCCTCCGTGGCCTGCGACAGGCCACCACGTGCGGAATGAGGTTGCGACAAACGATTCCGTCGTCAGCGGCTGCGTCGTGGCGCGCGCCGCATCCGGCAGGTTGGGATTGACGACGTTGAGGTCCTGACACCCGGCGGCGACGAGGGCCAGCGCGACGGGCAGAAAGCGGAAGTGTTGGATTCTGGTCATGGTGAGGTGTCCGGCGCTCAGAAAGTGATCTCAACGCTGCCCGTCACCGTGCGATAGCGCGGGTAGACAAAGCTGTCGAAGCGATTGAGCACGGTGCCCACTTCGGGGTCGTAGCCCTTGTATTTGCTGATCGTGATCATGTTGCGTCCAATCAGTGACAGCGAGGCGGCCTGTGCGCCGAAGCGCGCCAGCGTTGTCGTGAATCGTGCCGGCAGGCGGTACTTGAGCGAGAGCTCGCGCAGCTTGACGAAGCTGGCGTCTTCCACGAAGTAGTCCGCCGGGCTGTTGGCGGCGTACAGCTGCACGTAGTAATCCACCGGCTTCTTGTACTCCTGGATCTGCCCGCCCTGGTCCACGTCACTGCTGCGGCCGAACTGGTACATGCGCTGGTTGGTCCGGTTGTAGACGTTGCCGCCCACTTGCGTATCCCAGAGCATGAAGATCTGTGCACCGCCCCAGCCAAAGGTGTTGCTGACACCGAAACGAAACTTCGGCGTCCCGTCACCGATCCGCTTCACGGCGGTGTTGCCAACGGAGTCGACCGACGTGATTGGCAGCCCCCAGCCGTAGGTGGTGGTGCCGATCGTCGATGACGTGCCCCAGAGACGCTTCGTCTCACCCTCGGTGAACTTGTTTCCTGCGCCGACCCACACCAGCAGCCCTTCGTTGTTCACGGCGAACTCGCTCGCACGGGCGCGAGCGTCCGGCAGGAGCTGCGTCTCTTCCTTCATGAAGCTGAAGCCATACATCGCGCCGAGCGTCTCGCCGGCGCAGCGGAAGCCGATGGTCTGCGTCGTGAAGCAGCTGCGATTGAACTCGGTGATCTTGTTGCGCGAGCGATCAGCCACCACACCGAGACGCCAGGTGAAGTTCGGGCGACGGATCATCTGCGCCTCGAACGTGCCTTCCCATGTGTTGCCTTGCACGGTGCCGGCGTTCTGCCACTGCGACGAGTAGCCGAAGAACCCGGCCAGCGGCACGAGAATGAGCTGGTCGGTGGTGGTCTGCCTGGCGCGCGAAATCTGGAGCGAGTAGCGGTCCTTGATGATCGCGTCGATGCCGAACTCGGTCTCCCTGGCGTATTCGGGCTTGAGGAAGCGGTTGCCGAGGTTCTGCTTCACGAGGCCACCGCCCTCGATGAAGTTGTAGGTCTCGTACTGGTCGTTGAAGCTCGGTCGGCCGCCGGCCGTGCCGAGTGACGCGCGCAACTTGAACTCGGTGATCGCCTTGACAGGCCACCACTTCTCGGCCGACATGCGATAGGCGCCGCTGTAGCGGTAGTACCAGTTCTCCTGCTCCTCGGGGCCGAACAGCGAGCTGCCGTCCTGACGCACCAGACCATCGACGATCAGCTTGCCGCGGTAGTCGGCGGCGGCGCTGATGAAGAAGCTGTTGGTGCGAATGCTCTCGCTGGTGGACGAGACGAAGCGGTTGAACGTGTTGTTCAGGCTCTTCACGCCTGGCGTGGAGAACTGGCTCCCGCTGGCCGTCGTGAGCTCATTCGTCTCGCGCTCCATCAGCCCGCGCACCGTGGAACGGAACGTGAAGGCACCAAGTCGCTGCAGGAAATTCGCGCTGACCGACGCGTTGAGTGCGTCGGTGACACCCGTGAAACGCGAGATCGACCCAGGGCCGCCGGCGGCGAAGCCCTCCGTCTTGACACCCTGATCGAGGAAGAAATCGGTGGCACGATCCGAGCGGTCGTAGCTCAGGTTGCCGTCGAACGTGAGCCATGAGAGCGGTGCGTAGCGCATCTCGATCGCACCCTGCGTGCGCGCGCGCTTGCGGGTGTTCTGCTCCGTGGACAGGACGTACAACGGATTCTCTTCGCGGCCTTCGAAGTCGGGCTGGTAGATGTAGGGTACGCCGTCCGGATCCGGCTGACGCAGGTCAATGTCGGGCGCCTGGTTGATCAGGTCGAAGAACGTGTCGTCATAGACGTTCTGGCGCGACGATCGCATGTGATATGCGCTGATCCCGATGCTCAGATCCGAGCGCGGGCGATGGTCGAGGTTGAGGCGGAAGTCATCCTGGTTGTAGCGCCCCGAGTTCAGCACCACGCCATCCTCACGGCCGTTCACATACGAGAAGAACCAGTTCGTCTTGCCGGTGTTCTGCGAGATGTTGAGCGAATTGCGCGCGAAGTTGCCCGGGTCGAAGAAGCGCTCCACCTGGTTGAATGCCTGACCCGGCGCGTACTCATTGTCCTGGAAGCGGGTGGCGGCGGGCTCCGGCACACGCTGTTCGCGCGGCACCACGGCACCAGCGGAGTTCACCCACTCGCCCTTGTCGTTCACCAGGTAGTAGTGCGACTCGGCCCAGCGGACGCGGTTGCCGATCGCGTTCGACCCATACTCGGAACGCACGGTGAAGCGGGTGGCACCGTCGCCCAGGCCTGCGCCGCGCCGGGTTCGGATCTGGATCACGCCCGAGGCCGCGCGCGAACCGTAGAGTGACGCGCCGGCGGCTCCCTTCACCACCTCGACGCTTTCGATGTCCATGCTCTGCAGATCGGCCGTCGACGCGCCGAACGCATCGGTCTGGATCACCCCATCCACCACGATCAGCGGAGAATTGTTCTTGCTGATCGACGTGGGAGAACGGAGGATGATGTCTGTGCCGCTGCCGGCCTGCCCCTGCGGCACGACGCTCACGCCGGCGATCTTGCCCTGAATCGTCTCCAGCGCGTTGGTGGCGGGCACTGGCGCATCCTCGGCACTCACACGTCCCACCGTGAACGGCACGCGCGTACCGCTCGCCGGATCCACCACGCCGGTGGTGACGACTGCCTGAAGGCTCAGCGCAGCGGCGGACATTCGGAGGTCGTAAGCCAGCGTGGCACCTGCGGTGACGACCAGATTGGCACGCGCCACGCGGCGGAAACCAAGGCGGAGCGCCTCGAGACTATAGGTGCCGGCGGGCACGTTGCCGATCGTGTAGCGGCCCTCGGGTGTCGTCCGCGCCAACAAACGTGTCGCGCCACTGGACAGGGTGATCTGCACCGAAGCGAGCGGCTGCGCGGTGGCTGAGTCTGTGACCAGACCTGAGACTCGTCCGGGCTGCGCCTGAAGCGATGGCGCAACCGCAAATATGAAGACGCCAACGGCGAGCAGACGGCTCAGCCATGCGCGGTGTGGGGACGTCCGAATGTCGCGATCTCGCGCGGCCATCAATCCTCCTGAGTACTGGGTGGCTCGGGCTGCCAGCCGAAGGCTGTAGCTCCACTCGGCGAAACTATCACCAGATCAGGCCGCCGAAAGGGGCCGTGGGAGTGTCTCAGAGGTCACCGTCGGGATCACATGCGGCTCATTCTGGCACTCCCTGAGGGCTCGGTGTCGCCTGCGCCGGACGACTCCAGTCCGGCAGCGGGGAGCCAGACGGCCAGGGGGCTTGCTCAGAATCGTCTTCGGCGGCAAGGTCGGCGCAACGCGCGCGCGAAGGCGCGTTCCAGTCGGGCCAGCGATGGCATGCTCGCGTTCGCGCTGTGATGGACGATGGAAAGGTTTGGCGGACTGTGTCCGGCCGGGAGGGTGGCTTTCCGAGTACCGGTTGCAGCGGCGGCGCGATGGGGCAACGCCTGAACGCCACGCCAGAGGCGGCGGCGGGTCGTTGCAGAACGCAAGAAGCCGTGTGATTCGCGCGTGCGTGCCTGGGGGCGGCAGCGCAAACACCTGGTCAGCGAAACGCGTGTCGCGTCGGGCAAACACACGGCGCGCCGGCGCTGGATGCCCAATTCGCCTCTGCAGCGCGGTGATCGTGCCCACGCAAGCATCCGTTTCGGGTGCCGGAACGAACCGGAAATGAGCGCTGGCACATGCCGTGCTCATCCATTGCCGTGCAATAGCTGTGTTTGCTGCGGGTTCACTTACACCCTGGGATCTTCGATGCCGAAGTTCTTGACCAACAAGCGTTTCCTCCTCGCCACCGGTGTCCTGTTCTTCGGTGCCGCTCTGACCGCGTGCCGTGACACAACCGCGCCACCGCCGGTCGAGCAGCACATGTCGGGCTATCTCACCACGTCGGCAGCCGTGCTGAAGACTGGCACGATCAACTTCACCACGATGTTTCCCAATCTGGTGTCTGAGGTCCCGACCGTCTCGACGAAGGGGGACACCACGATCCAGTCGTTCACGGTGAATCCGAAATTCGGAAGGCTGATCATGTTTGGTGGGATGAACGGGAGCAACGTGCTCGCTATCCCGGCCGGAACGATTTGCGATCCGAACAAGTCCGGGTACGGCCCATCAGAGTGGCTGAAGCCCTGCCAGGTCGGCGTTACATGGACCAGGATCGAGATCCGCTCGTGGAAGGACAAGGCGGGACGTCCGCACGCCGAGTTCTTCCCGGCGATCCGGTTCAACCCTGCGGCTCCGGTTCCTGTCTCGCTGTACTTCAGGGATGCGGCGCTCGTGAACTTCTCGACCGTCTACATCCCGTACTGCAATGCGCAGAACGTGTGCGTGAATGAAGAGACGAAAGATTCATTCATGACAACGAAAGCCACGCCAGCGTTGGGTGGTGGGTACTGGGTGTACCGCAACCTGCGCCACTTCTCGGGCTACAACGTGACTGCGTTCTGATTGCGGCTGAGGGGCCGGGACCCCGGCCCCGCAACACGCTGACGCGACGCCATACCGGCTCGTGTCAGCGTGTTGCTGTTCGTGCGTGGCCGGCTGGCCGCTGACGCGCAGCAGCAGTCGTCCGTGTGTGCTCTGGCGGGATGTGTACGACATCGGGACCGCGCGCGGACCGTTCTGGCTACGCGGATGCGGCAGCGGATGCGACGTGCAGTTCCAGCTCCTGCACCACAATCTCGCGCATCCTGAACTTCTGAACCTTCCCCGTCACGGTCATTGGGAACTCATCCACGAAGCGCCAGTACCGCGGGATCTTGTAGGTGGCGATCCGGCCTGTGCAGAACGCCGTCAGCGCAGTCCCATCGAGCGTGACACCAGGGCGAGTCCGCACCCACGCCATCACCTCTTCGCCGTACTTCTCGCTCGGCACGCCGATCACCTGTGCCTCGCTCACGCCGTCGTGGGTGTGGATGAATTCCTCGATCTCGCGCGGATACACGTTCTCGCCGCCGCGAATGATCATGTCCTTGATCCGCCCCACGATGCTGATGTACCCCTCGTCATCCATGGTCGCCAGGTCGCCGGTGTGCATCCAGCGGGCTTCGTCGATCGCGGCGCGCGTCGCCTGCGAGTTGTTCCAGTATCCGATCATGACGCTGTACCCGCGCGTGCACAGTTCACCCGGCATGCCGCGTGCGACGATCGCACCGCTCTCCGGATCGATGATCTTCACTTCGACGTGTGGATGCACCTTTCCCACACTGCCGACCCGCTTCTCGATCGGATCATCCGCCGTCGTCTGCGTTGACACGGGTGACGTCTCGGTCATGCCGTAGCAGATCGTCACGTCGCGCATGTGCATCCGCGCGACGACGCGCTTCATCACCTCGCTCGGGCATGGCGAGCCGGCCATGATACCGGTCCGCAGCGACGAGAGGTCGAACTCCGCGAAGCGCGGGTGATCGAGCTCGCCAATGAACATGGTCGGCACACCGTAGAGCGCGGTGCACTTCTCCGCCGCGACCGTCTCGAGGCACAACAGCGGATCGAACGCTTCGCCAGGGATGACCATCACCGCCCCGTGCGACGTGCAGGCAAGATTGCCGAGGACCATGCCGAAGCAGTGATAGAACGGGACAGGAATGCAGACGCGGTCGACCTCAGACAGCCGCAGCGCTTCGCCAACGAAGAATCCGTTGTTGAGGATGTTGTGGTGGGACAGCGTCGCGCCCTTCGGAAAACCAGTCGTGCCCGAGGTGTACTGGATGTTGATCGCATCGTCGAACTGGAGTGCGCGTTCACGCTCCTCGAGGGCCTCCGGCGTCACGTCACGCCCGGACTCCCCGAGCGAAACCCAGTCGTCCTCGAGCACGAGCGTCACGCGGAGGTCCGGGCACCGCGGCCGCGCCTCGGCGAGCATCGCCACGTAGTCGCTTTGCCGGAACCCTCGCGCGAGAAGCAGCACGCTGACGCCTGCCTGATTCAGCACGTATTCGAGCTCGGCGGTCTTGTACGCCGGGTTGATGTTCACGAGCACCGCGCCGATGCGCGCGGTGGCGTATTGCAGGACGACCCATTCGAACCGATTCGGCGACCAGATGCCGACGCGATCACCGCGCTCGACACCGAGCGCCATCAGGCCGCGCGCGAGGGTCGTCGTCTCGTCCCACAGTTGCCGATACGTCGCACGGTATCCCTGTGATCGCACGACGAGTGCCTCACGATCTCCGAATCGTTCGACGGTGCGCCACAGGTTCTGGCCGATCGTCTCGCCGAGAAGCGGTGTCGTCGTGACGCCGTGCGCATACGAGATTGACATGATCATTGCACGAGTTGGAGTGTACGTCGTGCGACGGTGGGCGAGCGTTGCTGCAGGCAGAACGCGCTACGGCTGTACCGTCGCTCGCGTGGCCCCCAGCGTGTGCTGCGAGATCCACTCATACTCACGCTTCATGCGATCCACCTGGTGATAGTACTCCGAAAGTCCGTGCCCTTCGCGCGGATAGAACACCAGCTCCACGGTCTTGCCACGATCCTTGAGCGCACGATAGAACTCCATCGGCTGCCCGATCGGGACACGCTCATCGTTGCCGCCATGCAGGATCAGCAGCGGCGTCGTCACGCGATTCGAGTAGCTGATCGCTGACCGTTCGAGGTACTTCCGGACCGATGGGTTGACGATCGAGCCGTCGTACTGCGGATCGCCGAAGAAGGTGTTGATGTAGCCCGGGATATCAGTCGTTCCGGCCATAGACAGCAGCGAAGGAAGGCCGGCACCCATCATCGCCGCCTTGAAGCGCGACGTCTGCGACACGACCCACGACGTCATGTACCCGCCGTAACTCCACCCCTCGAACGCGAGCTTGTCCGGATCGGCGATCCCAAGCCGCACGACTTCGTCGGTGCCGGTCATGATGTCGCGGTAATCACCACCGCCCCAGTCACCGATGTTAGCGCGCATCCACCACTCGCCATACCCGGTGGATCCACGCGGGTTGGGATACAGCACGGCCCAGCCGCGCGCCGCCCATGTCTGACCGGGGCTGGCACCGCCGCCCTTGAATCCGTTCGTCGACACGCCGGTTGGCCCGCCGTGCGCCGACACGAGCGTCGGAACGCGTGTGCCTTCGCGGTACCCCACCGGAAGCAGCAGAATCCCTTCCACCGTGCGCCCGTCGGTCGACTTCCACGAGATCACGCGCGTTTGCCCGAGCGCCCGCTCGCCGAGCCATGCATTGGTGGTGGTGATCCGCTTCGGCTGCGGGAGTGTTGCATCCTGCACGAACACCTCGCTCGGCCACGTCGGTGAGTCCATCACGAACGCCATCTTCGACCCGTCCCGGCTGGCCACGGCACCCTGCACCATCAGGTCCTTCGTCATCGCTGTGTAGCGCTTCGCCGCCAGCGAGTAGTTGTAGATCGTGTTGTAAACGCGATCACTGGCTGTGAACCAGATCGCAGAACCATCGGCGGACCAGCGCGGTTGCCCGACGCTGACATCGAAGGTCGGCTGTGCGTGACTCGTCGCCGTTCGCGTGGCGAGATCGAACGTCACCAGCCGATCGTTGCGCAGGGTGCGCGCGCTGACGCCGTCACTGTGCGGCGTGAAGTCGCTTGGCAGCACTGTGAAGGCAAGCGTCTTGCCATCAGGAGAGAACTGTGGTGTGCTCTGCACGTCGCTGCCGGTCGTGATGCGATCGAGCCGTTGTGTCGCGACATCCACCACGTACGCATCGCGACGCTCGTCGCGGATCATCGGTGTTGGTGACGCATCGAATGCGAGCTGCGCTCCGTCAGGCGACCACGAGGGTGCGGCGCGGACGGTGAAATTGCCGGACGTGACCTTCGACGCGGCGCCACTCGCGACGGTGACGACCCAGATGTGATTGAGGCGAAAGTCGCTCTCGAACACCTTGGCATCGTCGCGTCGGCGCACCCGGGCTTCCTGTTCGCGGGGGAGCGTGTCGGGCGTCACGACGGCGATGCGACTGGCATCGGGCGACCAGGCGAAAAACACCACACCGTCGCGCAGTGTGGTGAGCTGACGCGCTTCACCGCCCTCCGCCGGCAGCAACCATACCTGCGGCTTGGGAGCGTCGTCGCCCGTCCCGGCGCCGCGCGCCGACACGAACGCGATCGTGCGACCATCCGGTGACCAGGCCGGCTGCGATTCGCCGCGCTCGCCGTAGGTCAGCTGCCGTGCGGATCCGCCAGAGAACGGCACGATCCAGATGTGCGAGCGTCGCTCGTGCTTGTCGCCGAGAACGGTGTCGGCCTTCGCGTTGGGGTGCTCCCATCCGGTGACGGTGTAGAGCACGCGATCACCCGCTGGCGCGATCGCCACCCCGCCAACGGCGTGGACGCGGAGCACATCGGCGTCGGTCAGGCCGCGGGTCTGGGCGTGGAGCGCGAGCGCCGGCACTGTGCCGAACAGCAGGACGGCGAGACGAGCGCGGGAGAGTGTTGTCATGGTCATGGGCGGCTTTCGGCGGGAGCGTGAATGACGGGCTGGTGCCGGAACGATACGCAGCTGGCAGACACGTCGCTGGTGGCGATCGACCCGCGCGGTGGGCACTGACCCTGCTGGCGACCGGAACCGTGCCGTGAAGGCTCCTCTCGACCCTTCCGCTCACACGTCGGACACACCACCTATCCCGCATGCCTTCCGCGCCACTCATCCGCCCGCTCGCCTCCGCAGACGACGCCCACTGGTGCGCCACACTCATGGCCTCCTCCGACCCGTGGCTGACGCTCGGGCGTTCGTACGCGCAGTCCCACGCCCTGGTCGAAGCGCCGGAGCGCGAAGTCCACATCGCGATCGGTGACGGTGAGGAGCGGCTGGGCTTCGTCATGCTGGTGCTGCACGGCGCGTTCACGGGCTACCTGCAGTCGATTGCCGTCGCGGAACACTGCCGTGGCAAGGGTATCGGCGGCGCGCTGCTCGATTTCACCGAGTCACGCATCGCACGGATC
>JANMNM010000326.1:0-7187 GCA_031373905.1 Gemmatimonadaceae bacterium
CGGTGGCGAGGTACGACAGCCGGGATCGAAAGCGGATCGTGCCCGCGTCGGTCACTCGCGTGACGACGAAGTGGCCTGTGTACTCATGCGGCGGCAACGTGGACGGATAGGGCCGCAGCGTAGCATGCCAACGATTCATGACTGTCCCAGCACCTTGGGCCCTCAATCCGTAGAGGGATCGTTCAGCGCTCTCTCATGACTCCCCCGATGCCACTCCGCCGCGTCACTGAAATTGTCGGTTGTGCCCTCATGCTCAGCGCGGCGGCCTGCGCCCGCATGAGCACCCTTGCGGCCCCTGCCGGCGTGCCCGCCCTCAGGCACACCGAGGCCGATGTCCATTTCATGACCGGGATGATCCACCACCACGCACAGGCGGTCCTGATCGCGGGCTGGGCGCCCTCGCACGGAGCGAGTGCTGAACTGCAGCGACTCTGCGAGCGGATCGTGGTCGGGCAGCGGGACGAAATCGACCTGATGCAGAACTGGCTGCGCTCGAAAGGCGCACCCGTCCCCGCCGCGACGGCGGGTCCGATGAAGATGACGATGGGCGGCGGCATGGTCCATGAAATGCTCATGCCCGGCATGCTCGACGACGCCGAGGTCAAGGCGCTCGACGCCGCTCGCGGAGCGGAGTTCGACCGGCTCTTCCTCCTCGGCATGATCAAGCACCATGAAGGCGCGATCAGCATGGTGGACGAGTTGCTGGCGTCGGCAGGTGCGGCGCAGGACGAGACCGTGTTTCGCTTTTCCTCCGACGTGGTCGCCGACCAGACCACCGAGATCCGCGTGATGAAGCAGATGCTGGCCGCGCGTGGCCACGCCGAGCCACAGTGAACCCACTCCCCCTCCCCCTCCGAGGCCCCATGTCCGCGCCGATCCTCACCTTCATGCGCGCGGCGAGTGCCGCGCTTCTGCTCTCGGCGTGCGCAAGGAGCACGACGATGGCCCCGTCGCCGTCGCCCGCGCGGGACGCACGTGTCGGCTTGCGATCCGGCCTCTACAGCGCCGGCGAAGCGATCTCCAACCTCGAGCTGATGGCGACGGTCAAGTCACCGGCCGGGTTCGAAGGTGTCACCAATTCCGACCTCGCCTTTCGCGGCAACTACGCAATTCAGGGCAATTACAACGGCTTCAATGTCTGGGACATCTCCAACCCACGGCGCCCGTCGCTGGTGAAGTCGTATCTCTGCCCCGCGTCGCAGAGCGATGTGTCCGTGTACAAGAACCTCCTCTTCGTGTCGGCCGAGGGGCTCAGCGGCCGACTCGACTGTGGTACGCAGGGGGTGCAGGACTCCGTGAGCAGCATGCGAGTCCGCGGACTGCGCATTTTCGACGCAACCGACATCGCGAACCCGAGGTACATCGGCAACGTCCAGACGTGCCGCGGCTCGCACACGCACACGGTCGTCGAGGACCCGAATGACAAGGCCAACATCTACATCTACATCTCGGGATCATCCGGCGTGCGCTCACCGAGCGAACTCCCCGGTTGCGTGAACGCGAACCCGGACAACGACCCCAACTCCTCGCTCTTCCGCATCGAGGTGATTCAGGTCCCGCTCGCACGTCCGCAGGACGCCCGCATGATCACGTCGGCGCGCATCTTCGAGGGGCTCACTGCACCCTCACGCCACGCCGACATTCTGACCGCCGAAGACTCGGCCCGCATCGCGGCGCGGGCACGGAACCAGCCCCCTCGGGCGCCGCGTCCCGGCCCCATGCGCGGCGGCGGACCGACGCAGTGCCACGACATCACCGTCTACCCGTCGCTCGGACTCGCGGGTGGCGCCTGCGGTGGCTACGGACTGCTGCTCGACATCAGCGACGTGAAGAATCCGATCCGCATCGATGCCGCTGCGGACTCGAATTTTGCATTCTGGCATTCGGCAACCTTCAGCAATGACGGCACGAAGATCCTGTTCACGGATGAATGGGGCGGCGGCAGCGCCCCCCGCTGCCGTGCCACCGACAAGCCCGAGTGGGGCGCCAACGCGATCTTCTCGATCGTGAACCGCAAGCTCAAGTTCCACTCGTACTACAAGATCCCGGCGCCGCAGACCAGCGTCGAGAACTGCGTGGCCCACAACGGCTCGCTGGTTCCGATCCCCGGTCGCGACATCATGGTGCAGGGCTGGTACCAAGGCGGAATTTCCATCTTCGACTGGTCCAACCCGGACAAGCCGGTCGAAATCGCCTACCATGATCGCGGGCCGGTGAGCGACTCCACTCTGGTCAGCGGAGGCTCGTGGTCCGTGTACTGGTACAACGGCACCATCGTCTCGTCCGAGATTGCGCGCGGACTCGACGTCTTCGACATGAAGCCGAGCCAGTTCGTGAGCCAGAACGAAATCGACGCCGCGAAGACGGTGATCTACGCCGAGTTCAACGCGCAGGGGCAGCCGAAGATCGACTGGCCACCGAGCTTCGCGCTGGCGCGCGCCTACCTCGATCAGCTGGAGCGCAACGGGTGCCTGTCGGCGGGGCGCATCGCGACGGTGCGGAGCGGGCTGGCGGCGGCGGAGCGCGCGAGTCCGACCGCGCGACAGAGCACATTGACGCAGCTTTCGCGCGAGCTCACTGGCGAGGCCGCTGCCTCGTGCGACGCGAATCGTGTGCGCACACTCTCGAACGCCATCAGCAGCTTGTCGACGATCAGTTGATTCCGGTGGATTCCGGTGACAGTACACTCATTGGCGGAAAATGATGACTGCGCGATGAATCGGTGACACTCGCTGGGGGACGGCCATGTACCGTGGAGGACCTGTCGGTCCATCGTCCCCCTCTCGCTGACGGTATCCACCCATGTCCCGGCTCGCGCGGCTCGTCATCCCCGGACTGGCGCATCACGTCACGCAGCGCGGGACCGGGAGTCGCCGCAGTCGACTGTCACCGGAACACTCGATAGGGTGCGATGAGTGCAGTGTCACCGGAATTCTGAATCGAGGGCCAGTGTCAGGGACAGACCGACTGACGGCGGATCGAGGTCGGCTGCGACTGCTGCGTCGGCTGTCGCTGGGATTCTTCGTCGGTGGCGTGGCTGGCGCTGCCGGCTTTCAGCACCTGGGTTGCGTCGCGACGGTTCCATTGGCACTGGTGCTTGTCGGACTGGCGGCCGTACCGATCGTCGATGACCTCCGCGCGAGAGCGCGCTGAGGCGAGCCGGCCCGAGGCCATACAGTGGCCCAGGCGCTTTTGCTCTCACTGCTATCCACGTTTGGGTCAGCGTCCCCCCTATTGACCGTTCAGGCGAGGTACCGCAATATACCGACAAGCTAATTAACCTTACGGTATTTGATGCCCGACACCCTCAGCCAAACCTTCTCCGCCCTCGCCGACCCCACCCGCCGGGCAATCCTCGCCAGGCTGCGGACAGGCGAAGCGACAGTGACTCAGCTGGCCGAGCCGTTCCTGGGGCGGATGACCCTCCCCGGCGTGACCAAGCACCTCAAGGTGCTCGAAACCGCCGGCCTGGTCACCAAGACCCGCGACGCGCAGTGGCGTCCGTGCACGCTGAACGCCAAGCCGCTGACAGATGCCGCCGCCTGGATGGAGGAGTATCGCGTGCACATGGAAGCCAGCCTCGATCGGCTGGGGGACTATCTGTCGACGCTCACGAGCGCCTGCGGTACCACAGCCGCGCACATCACTACTCGCGCCGACCGTGGCGTCGAACGAACCGCCACCAACACCCCGGAGCCGCCCGATGCCGACACCGTCTGACGCCAACGCCATCCGCATCATCCGCCTCTACGATGCGCCCGTCGCGATGGTCTGGGCTGCGTTCGCCGATCCGGCGCAGGCCGCGCAGTGGTGGGGGCCGCGAGGGTTCACACTCACCACGCGAGCCAAGGACCTCCGCCCCGGCGGAAGCTGGGACTACACGATGCACGGCCCCGATGGCACCGATTATCCGAATTTCGCGCGCTATCTCGAGGTCGAGCCGCACGCACGGATGGTGTACGATCACGGTGCCACGTCCGCCGACGCAGCGCCGATGTTTCGCGTCACCGCCCTGTTCCGCGAGCTCGGCAACAGGACGGAGCTCGACATGACGATGACACTGCCCACCGCCGACGCGGCGCAGCAGACACGCGTGTTCATCAAGGCCGCTGGTGGCAATGGCACCTGGGATCGGCTGGCCGAGTATCTCGCGACGGCTACGTCGTCACAGGAAATCTTCGTCATCAATCGCAGCTTCGACGCGCCGATTGCGACCGTGTTCGACATGTGGACGTCGCCCGCACACCTCGCGGCGTGGCTGCCGCCGGCCGGATTCACGATGGTATTTCAGCACGCGGACATCCGCACCGGTGGCCTCGCCACCTTTTCGCTGACGAGCGGTGAGTTCAGCATGTACCTCCGTCACCAGTATCTCGACGTGTCGCGAGCTGAGCGCCTGGTGTACACGCAGACGTTCACCGACGAACAGGGGAACGTGTCGCGACAGCCTGGCGCGCCGACCTGGCCGGTGACGACGCGCAGCACGGTACAGTTCGCCGAGGAGGGGGCGGCGGTGACGCGGGTGACCGTCAGGTTCGATGTGGAAGGTGAGGCCACGCCGGAAGAACTCGCGGCGTTCGTGGCCGAGCGCGGCGGGATGGCGCAGGGGTGGTCGGGATCGTTCGATGCGCTCGATGGCGTGCTGGCTGGCGTCGGTACCCGCAGCCAGTGAGCCCACGCTTGAATCGCTGATCACGCGGCGGAGATTCCACGAACCATGACGACAGACGAATCGATCTCAAACACCGCGCACCGCTGGTACACCCGCCCCGTCTTCTTCGTCGCAGACATCCGCCGAGCAGCACAGTTCTATATCGACTCACTCGGATTCCAGAAGAGCTGGCACGAAGGCGATGGCGCGGGCACGGTCTGTCAGGTCAATCACGGCGAGTGCGAGATCATCCTCTGCCAGGACGCCTCGCGTCGCGACCGGTCCCGCCTGTTCATCGAGTTGACCGCCGAGGCGCTGGCAGCGCTGCGGCTCGAGTTGGCGGCGCGAAACGTGGCCGTCACGGAGACCTGGTGGGGGTACGACACGCTGCGGGTTGAGGATCCGGACGGGAACGAGTTGCTGTTTCCGCAGCCGTAGGCATCGGCAGACCCGCAGCTGTTGCAGCGGCTGGAGCCGTTACCGCCCGGCTTCCACATACCGGCAGAAGCTGTCCAGTATCGCCTGCCATCCATCGCGTTGCATATCGATCGCATTCTCCTCCTCGGCGTCGAAGGTGACACGGACCGTCACACCCTCCGCGCCGGGAAGGAACTCGACTGTCGCTGCACGATCGCCGAAGGTGTATTCGAGCAGCTGATTCGGCACGACCTTCGTGTACGTTCCTGCGAAGTCGAAGCCGAAGCTGCCATCCTTCGCCTCCATTCGTGAGGAGAACTCACCGCCCACTCGCAGATCGACGGCGGCACGCGGCGTGTGCCAGTCCGGCGACGCCGTGTTCCACTGCGTGATGTCACTCGGCGTGGTATACGCACGCCAGACGGCATCAACCGGCGCTTTGACGAGGGTTTCGACCGTGATCTTCACTGGACGACTCCTTGGAGGTTTCAGGGTTTGGATGGAAACGGTTTCGGAACTGTGGCGTGCGATCGTCACGAGCTCGCGCCGTCACGGTGCCATCGCGCAAGCACACGTTCAGCCGTTTCGCGCGACAGACTGCGCGATGACTGTCTCGGAGCCCGATCGACTGTTACGCTGTCCCGATGACACCTTTCTTCGACTCGCAGGAGCCCGGGATGTGGCGACTCGACACGCCGTGGTTCATGGTCGCGCTGGTGATGTCGATCTTCGCTGTCGGCGGCGTGATCTTCGGCCGCTTTGAGCAGCACAAGCCGCGCTGGCGCCGCGTGCTCAAGCAGCCGCTGGTGCTGGCGGCGTTTGTCATGGTCGACAGGTTCGGAGGCCGGCCATGGGCGTACGGACTGCTGGGCCTCTTTGCTGCGGCGGCGGTGGTGGTCCACGCGTGGTGGCTGCCGAAACACGGGATCAACGGCTGGACGGCCGAACCGTATGAACAGTATCTCGCACTCGTCAAGGGTAAGCAGCGCGGGCAGGAATCGTGACGTCCTCGGCAGCCGCAGCTCGCTGATCGTCGGAGCTGCGCCGAGCACGCACGAGTCTGTCGCGACGTCCTCCTTGTTTGCCGCCGGCGTACCTGTCCGCTCAGGTGCCTCAGGCGATCATTGCGTTTCCGCGGAGCGTCGGCATTCCCCTGCGCCATGCGACCGCGGATGCGGCGCGCCGCCCTATCCGTCCGACGCCTCGCCGCCTTGACCAACCGACGTGGGCGTCCGGAACAGCAAGCGCCCGAACGCGACGAACATCACACCCGTCACGACGCACGTCACCGCGAAATGCACTGCGCCGTTCGCACGCCAGAACCGGAGCGACGAGAACGCGGCATTTGCCAGCACCAGCAGATTCGCCATCAGCAGTGGCCGACCGTAGATGCCGCCCATCAACGAATGCCGCTGAAACCAGTTGAAGAGCGCGAGCGCCAGCAGGGCTGCACCGAGCATCCCCGTCAGCCACGCCGACGTCGGCGTGTGGCCGCCAGTTCGCGCAAGGGCCTCGTCGCCGCCGAAGAGCAGCGCCAGCCCCGGCACACCGTACACGATGCTGGCGGCAACGAGCAGACGGTTTACGGGCATGTGGAATGATACCCGGCTCCCGCGCTCATCGTGCACGTCCCGGGCGTCGTGAGGGCCGCTCATCCACGTTGCACAACGGTGTGCAGGTGCTCCCTGCGCCACTCGAGTAACGTCAATGCGCGCCATGCGCTGCGCTTGCTGCCACGACACTGAGAATGCCAATGCACACACCGCGGAATTCACCTGTACCAGCGTCCAATCCCGAAGGGATCTCCCGCCGCGACATGCTCCTCGGCTCGGCGCTGGCCGCACTCCCCAGCTTGCATCGCGCTGACGCGGCCCGCGCACCACGCAAGCCGCCGTCCCGCGATTTCGTGATCGAAGCGTCGTGGGCGCTCATTTCCCACGGCGAAGATGCCGATCTCGTCCCGGACGTCTCAATCCGCGTGCGGGGGAATGACATTGTCGACGTCTCTCCCGGCCGGATTCGTGGCAACGTCCCGCGCGTCGATGCGGCCGGGCTGCTGCTGCTTCCCGGCCTCATCTCGGGCCACACACACACGGCGTCCGGCACTCCAACGCGCGGC
>JANMNM010000211.1:0-1903 GCA_031373905.1 Gemmatimonadaceae bacterium
CCGCCGGCCGTTTGCCCCAGAAATTGTCCAGCGGCACCGGATCGTCCGTCCGATCGAAGCGCCACAACCAATAGCCCGTCTCCGCTGACGGATCGTTCGATTGAAACCGTTGCACGACTTGCACCGCCGACAATGCATCGCCGCGCGCCGTCGCGCACCGATGGCACGCCTGCGCACCCACACCAAACCGCTGATGGTCGCGTGCGCACAAAACAAAAGGGCCACCCGCCCAAGCAGGGCCCTCTAACACCCATTCTACCCCAAACCCCGACGACCCGCACCCCTCGAACCCTTGCCGCGCATCGCCGCCTAAACTCCCCAGCCGACCGACGCCGCAATTTTGCGAAACACCGGCGCGACAACACCCTCCGCCCCCCGCGGCACCGTGCGAAAAGCCGCGAAAGGCTGCACGCCGGCGCCACATTTGTCCCACAGTGCAACGCAACGCAGCGCGGCGGCGCCAGCCGCCCGCCAGACCCTCATCCCAACACGCCGCCATCAGTATCCGCCGGACTCCGGACGCCAAGACCGCCCCGCTGCAGCACGTGCGTGTACCGCATCGTCGTTGCGACGTCCGCGTGCCCCAGCAGCTCCTGAATCGTTCGGATATCGTATCCGGCCTCGAGCAGGGCCGTTGCAAAGGAATGCCGCAAGGTGTGACACGTCGCCCGGTGCGTGATGCCGGCTCGACGCACCGCAGCGGTCACTGCACGCTGCACAGCCGTCGGATGTACGTGGTGCCGGCGCCACTCACCAGTGCCATCCTCCCGCGCGCACCGGCGAGCCGGAAACACCCATTGCCACGAGAATGACCTCGCCTCCAACGGACTGCGCCGGGCGAGGGCGTCAGGCATGCCGACCGCGCCACGCCCCTGCGCCAGATCCCGCTCGTGCAACTCGCGGACACGCATCAGGTGCGCACGCAGCACCACAGCCACACTCGCGGGGAGCACCGTCACCCGGTCCTTTGCCCCTTTCCCGCGACGGACCGTGATCTGCCCGCGAGAAAAGTCCACATCCTTGACACGCAGCGTACACGCCTCCATCAGCCGCAGACCGCTCCCGTACAACAGTGCCGCCGCGAGCCTCGTCGCACCACGCATGTGCGCCAGCACGGCACGGACTTCGTCGCGCGAGAGGACCGACGGCAGCCGCTCTGGCTGCCGCGCGGGTGATAGCGCCCCGTGCACCTCGAGCGGGGCGCCCAGCACGATCGCGTAGAGGAATCGCAGCGCGGCGAGCGCCTGATTCTGCGTCGAGGCGCTGACATGCGCGGTGGTCGCGAGCATGGTCAGGAACGCCCGCACGTCATCGCCACTGCAGTCTCTCGGGTGCCGACGACCGCAAAAGCGCACGTACCGCCGCACCCACGCCACGTACACCTCGCTGGTCCGTGGGCTGTACCGTCGCAGCCGCAGGCGCTCGCGTAGCACGCCGAGCAGCGTCGATGGCAGAGCGACGGCCCGCACGGGAGGCGCCCGCTCGCGCCCCGTAAAGACCGAGGCCCCGTCGCGCTGCGACACGCGTTCCGTCGCCGCGAGTACGACCGGTTCCTGACGCATCTGGCGCATGATGCCCGGACGATGCGCCACGCGCGCGTCCGTGCATCACCGGTTCCGCGCTCAGCGAGGCCAATTCGCACAGGCTGAAGCGACGCTTGCCGGAGGATGTCGATTGGGCGCGCGCGCAGACAACGAGCGCGACCTGTGTTCGAGCGCACGCCCCGGTCGAACGGATCCATCCCGACGTGAGCACGACGCCTGACGATCGCCGCCGTGCGTGTACCGCAAACGACAAACGGCGCCGCTGAGGCGCCGTTTGTCGTTGTATACCACCATCGGGACGGCAGGATTCGAACCTGGGACCCCCTGAACCACATACTCCGGTCCTGTAGCGTAAACCG
>JANMNM010000250.1:0-6565 GCA_031373905.1 Gemmatimonadaceae bacterium
ATGACTGGTGGCGTCGCGTATCTCGCGCGCACCGATGTCGCCGTCGCGCAGGAACGCATGGCGCCGGCACTCGGCTTGAGCATGGCCGACATGGGCGTCATCACGGCCTGGGCGTTCCAACTGACATACGCGCTGTTGCAGGTGCCAGCCGGAATCTTCGGTGAGCGGTTCGGTGCACGCAACACACTCGCGCTCGCATTGCTCGGCTGCAGCATTGCCTCACTCGTCACCGGGCTGATGCCCGCGGCCGGCGCGACAGGCACGCTGACTGCCACCCGAATTCTGCTTGGCCTCTCGCAGGCCGCGGTCTTCCCGGTGGCCGCGATGGCTGTCTCACAGTTCGTGGCGACCGAACATCGGATGCGCGCGAACGCGTCCTACATCGCAGCGTCGTCACTCGGTGCGGCAATCGCGCCAGCGATGATGGCACCGGTGATGGAATCCTTCGGCTGGCGATCGGTGTTCCTTCTCAGCGGGCTGCTCGGCGCCATCGCAGCGGTCACCTGTCTCCTGCTGATGCCGCAACGCCAGCCGAATGGTGCAACCTCGACGCGGTTGACCACATCGACGTTCTTTCAGGCCTCTCAGCGACTCATCCGTGATCCGAACCTGCGCCGTCTCTCGCTGGCGTACACGATGCATTCCGCCGTCTACTTCGTGTTCCTCTTCTGGTTCTTCCGGTATCTGACCGAAGGCCGCGGCTTCACTGTGCTGGCCAGCGGCGGATGGGCAAGCGTTCCAAACATTGCCGGCTTCGTCTGTGCCCCGATCATTGGCGCAATGGCTGACCGGCTCGGCCGTCGGATCGGCGGCAGCAAGGCGCGCCGGCGCGTTGCGATGGCGTGCCTGCTCGGTTCGACGATGTTCGCATTGACGGGAGCAATCGTGCCCGGCGCCGTCCTCGCAATCATTGCACTCAGTCTCTCATCGGCATGCCTCAACGGCGCTGAATCACCGTTCTTCACCACGGCGACCGTGATCGGAGCAACGAATCCGGGCGCCGCCGCAGGATTGCTGAACCTGATGGGCAACCTTGGCGGCGTGCTGTCGATCTGGCTCGTACCACGCATGTCCGCCGCGTGGGGATGGAACGGGACGCTGATGTTCTGGGCCGGTGTTGCCTTCGCGGCCGCACTGCTCTGGCTCACGGTTCGCGTGGACGATCCGGAGCCGAGTCCCGTTCGCGGCTGAGCGGCTGAACACCGCCTCAGCCGCGCACGGGATTCTCAGACCTTCATGTGACGAACGGCAACGACCGCGTCGGTTTCCCGGTCAGCGCCAGCAGCGCATTGGCAACGGCAGGCGCAATCGGCGGCGTACCCGGCTCTCCGACACCGGTGGGCTTTTCCGTCGATGTGACGATGTGCACATCGACCATCGGCATCTCACGCTGCCGAAGCACACGGTACTTGTCGAAGTTGTCCGACACGACCCGACCGCCAACCAGGTCGATGCGCCCGTACAGCGCCGCGCCCAGTCCGAACGCGATCGAACCTTCCATCTGCGAGCGGACGATGTCGGGGTTGATGACGATGCCGCAATCCACGGCACACGTCACCTTGTGCACGCGCGGCACGCCACCGACCAGCGACACTTCGGCCACTTGCGCCACATACGTATCGAACGACTTGTGTACGGCGATACCGCGCGCATGGCCCGCCGGCAGGGGCGTGCCCCACGCTGCCTTCTCCGCCGCGAGGTTCAGCACCGCAAGCCGCCGCGGATCCTTCGTCAGCAGCGCACGACGAAACTCCAGCGGATCCTTGCCCGCAGCGTGAGCCATTTCATCAATGAACGCCTCAACGGCGAACGCGGTGTGCGTATGCCCAACGGACCGCCACCACTGCACCGGCACGCCGATCTTCGGATACACAGCGTCAAGGAAGACGTCCGCGACCTCGTACGGATGGTCCGACGCGCCTTCATACGTCGACGAATCCTTGCCATCCGGCGACTCGAACATCGTCCCCGCCATCATCGACTGCCCGACCGCGCGGTGCCACCACGCGACCGGTTTCCCGGCGGCATCGAGCCCACCCTTCATGACGTGCAGCATGGCCGGCCGAAAGTACCCGGCTGCGGTGTCGTCCTCGCGCGTCCACACCATCTTCACAGGGGCGCGACCATTGATCGCCTTCGCGATCGTGGCCGCTTCCACCACGTAGTCGGACTTCGGGTTGGCGCGGCGACCGAAGCTGCCGCCTGAGAACAGTGTATTCATCGTGACCTGCGCCGGCTTCAGTCCGAACACCTTGGCCACGGCCTCCTGATCCACCGTCGGAAACTGATTGGCGTTCCAGACAGTGGCGTGATCCTTCTGCAGGTCAACGACGCAGTTCAGCGGCTCCATCGACGCGTGAGCGAGATACGGAAACTCATAGGTTGCCTCCACCGTCTTCCCCGCGCCCGCGAGCGCCTTCTCCGCATTCCCGTCGTTGCGGATACCGATTCCAGGCTTCCCCGCCGCTTCCCTGAACTGCGCCATGATCTCGGTGGCGCCGAGTGTGTTGGCACGCGTTTCGTCCCACTCGATGCTCAGCGCGTCGCGGCCGAGCTTCGCGGCCCAGAAGTGTTGCGCCACGACGGCAACGCCGGTCGGGATCTGCACCACGTCCACGACGCCGGCAACCGCCTTCGCCCTCGTCGCGTCGAACGATTTCACCGTCGCCCCGAATCGCGGTGCATGCGTAACGAGTGCAGTCAGCATGCCGGGAAGCATCACGTCCTGCGTATACCGCGCGGTCCCGTTGCTCTTCTGCACGGCATCGACCCGAGGCGTGGTTGCCCGCTCCTTGCCGATGTAACGGAAGGCTTTGGAATCCTTCAGCGGCACGTCGGCAGGCACCGGCATCGTCGCTGCCAACGCGACCAGCGTGCCGTACGGCGCACGACGACCAGTGGCCGCATGCACCACCACTCCGGGCTCGGTCGTGAGATCTGCCGACGGCACGCCCCATTGCTTCGCGGCAGCGGCAATCAGCACCGCACGCGCGGTCGCCCCGGCCTTTCGATGTTGCTCCCACGAGTTCGCCATCGCGCTCGAACCACCGGTTCCCTGCAGGCCGCCGATGGTCGAGTTGCCGTATTTCTTGTTGTCTGCGCCGGCGCCTTCCACGGTCACCTTGCTCCAGTCGGCGTCCAGCTCATCGGCAATGATCGTCGCCAGACCGGTGTACGTGCCCTGCCCCATTTCGAGATGTTTCGACGTCACGAGCACGTTGCCGCTGCCGTCGATCCGGACAAACGCATTCGGCTCCAATGCTGCACCGGATGCCGACACGGCCGGCTCCTCGCCGTTCGGGCCACAGCCGTACACCGAGACCATCAGGCCACCGCCCGCCATCAGGCTGACGCGTACGAAGTCACGTCGGCTGACCGCCGACGCATGCATCGATTCGAGGAGGCGCTTCATGCTGACGCCCTCTTCATTTCGGCAGCGCGGTGGATTGCACTCCTGATCCGCAGGTATGTGCCGCAGCGACAGATGTTGCCCTGCATGGCTGCATCGATGTCTGCGTCAGTCGGGGAAGGCGTGGCATCGAGCAGCGCCGCGGCCGCCATGATCTGCCCGCTCTGGCAGTACCCGCATTGCGGGACCTGCGCCTCCACCCATGCCAGCTGCAGCGCGTGCGTACTGTCGGCCGAGAGTCCTTCGATCGTCGTCACGGACCTGGCTCCAACTTCCGAGAGCGGCGTCGAACAGGAACGAACCGGCTTGCCGTCGAGGTGCACCGTACACGCACCACACTGCGCGATGCCGCAGCCGAACTTGGTGCCGGTCATACCGAGCATGTCCCGGATGACCCAGAGGAGCGGTGTGGACGGCTCCGCCGAAACGCTGCGCTGCTGTCCGTTGATCGTGATGGTGGCCATCATCTCTCCACGAAAGTGTCTGACCGCGCGGTCCGGTGGGACCGTTTCAGCGTGAGCGACTGCAAGACATCAAGCTAGCGCGAGAGCGCGGCGATCAACCGGCTGCGGCCGGCGTCCACCCTCGATTTCGCCGCAGCGATCGCCGCACTCGTCTCGGGAGACGCGCCCCCCACTTCGATATCGGCCGCAGTGTCGAGCGCCCCCATGTACCACCCTGCCCAGGTCTCGATGATGTCGAGCTCCGTTGCCCGGGTGCCGCCGGACCCGAGTGCCGTCCGACTCAGCGCGGCCTCGGCCTCCAGTCTCGAGAGTGCGGCGCGCTCGACTTCGGCCACCACGGCACGCGCCGCGGAACCATTGGCACTCGTGAGCACAAGTGCGCTGATGAGCGCCGACATGCCGACGTTGCGGAGCTCATCCGCCGACACCATCCCGATCCGATCGCCGTCGGTGTGATAGAACTGGTCGGTGAAATGCCAGAACAGCAGGCCCGGCTTGTTCGCACGCAGGAATGGCGTGTGATCGCTGCCGCCCTCGAACGGGTTCGTCTTCACCAGCCAGCCATTCGTTGCCGCCTGCTCCAGGCACCGCGCCAGCACGAAATCGTTGAAGTAGTGCGGTGTGAGCTGCGCCTTCGTGATGGGCGACCCACCCCATTCGCTGTGCCTGTCCTCGCCGCGCGTCCAGATCGCCGATGGATCAGGCATCTTCTCGATGAGGAACGTTCCGCCGGTCTTCGCGATGTCCTCGCCGACCATGTCGAGCGACAACCCCCAGCGAATGCCGTGCGCGCGCACGGAGTCCTGCCGGATGTAGCGGTCGGTGCTGGTGATCTCCAGCCCCCACAGCATCGTGATCGTGCGTGCGGGATCGATCGCGCCCGCCCTCAGCATGCTGGCCGCCACACGCGCCATCTCCACCTGCGCGCCGACCCCCGATGCGTTGTCGTTCGCCCCCGGTTCCTGCACGTGCGCGGAGAAGACGAATCGCTCCTCGGGGCGCTTCGACCCCCGCACCTCGGCAACCACCGCCTGCTCGACGGCGGGACTGGTCCAATGCACGCTCGTTTGCACGCGCACACGCGTGACACCGCGCGCCAGCGCAGCGCGCAGCCGCTCGTGCGCCTGAAATGACAGTGCAATGCCCCAGCCCCGCGCGACCGTATCGAGCGGAACGCTGCCGAACTGGATCGAGTTGCGGTTCGTCTCGGGTTTGAGATACCCAGGCAGCCCATACGTGAGCACACCCAATGCACCGCGCTTCGACACCGCTTCAGCGAACACTCGCGCACCTGATCCGCGTGCGAGCACGATCTTGCCGCGCACGTTCAGCGAGTCGAGCGCTGCCGGCCTGCCGTCGCCGGCATCGACCAGTTCCGCCTCCGCGCCGTCTCCGCTGGTGGCGAACGAATTGATCGACAGCATGTTGCGGTTGGTTTCGAACTGCAGCACCGGCGCCGCTTCGCCTGTGATGCTGAGCCGTGCGCTCACGGGCTCCCACGCCGGCGCCTTCATCGGATACTGCTCGACGCGATACGTGAGCCGAGCGCCAGGCGTGGCCCGGGTCTCCGCCACGTATCCTGCGCGCTCCAGGCGTTCGACGATGTGCGCCATGCTGGCATCGAATCCACGGTTCCCCGGCCAGCGCACATACCGATCCAGAAACGCGACCGTTTCCTTCGCGCGCTGTCCGGAGAATCGTTCGCGGACGCCGGGCCAATAGGCCGCTGCCGGTGACGAGGCACTCTGCGCGGCTGCAATCGGGGCCGCCGAGACGAGCAACGCCGCGGCGAGCGGCACCGTCCTCAAGAATCGCATGACGCTATGGTTTGCGTGGCTTCACGCCCTTCGGCAGTCCGGAGGGCCTGGGTTCGTCCCGCGTTTCAAACGCGCCCCATTCGCGCGCCTTTTCGCCACGCTTGGGGCCCGCGCGGGACTTTTCTGCGGCGGTTGGCCGCGAGACTGGTCGTTTCTTCCCCAGTTTGGTCCGGTCTGCCTTTCCACCCTTCATCACGGCTCCGGTATTGCTCGCGGGTCTGCTTTCGTGTGACGAGAAGTATGGCATGGCACGCAGCAGCGGGGAACGTTCGGCTGATCGCCACAGCCGGATCCGCGCCAGTGCTCCTGCGGCGTCCGCCGACGGGGCGACGTGTGTCGTGACGATCCCGCGAGCTGACGGGTACACTATCTGCATTCACGATCAATGCGCGTACGCAGAAGTGTTCCGATGTCGAGGGTACCATGAGAAGGGTTCACTGCGCGCTTCTGCTCCCTGCCACCGCCGGCCTCCTTGCCTGCGGGACCAGCCCGACCTACGGCGTTCCGTCCGATGGCCTGCTCGCACTCGGCACATGGGGCGGCGACAGTGCCGGTGTCATTGTGAACGACACCATTGCTCACGTGCACATCGGCTGCACCTACGGAGACATCCGCGGTCGCGTGGGCCTCGACGCAAACGGGCGATTCACGAAGTCCGGCAGCTATCTCTTGCGGGCATATCCGGTCGCCATCGGCCCGACGATGCCCGCACAATTCGAGGGTCGGGTCGCCGGATCGACGCTGACGATCACGGTCACCGTGCGCGACACGATCACGAACACGACCGTTGTCGTCGGCCCTGCATCGACCCGCCTCGGCACGGAACCGCGCATGGCAAACTGCCCGATCTGCCGCGTGCCCGGCGATCGCGCATC
>JANMNM010000270.1:0-16566 GCA_031373905.1 Gemmatimonadaceae bacterium
GTAGCAACACTCACCGATCCCACGCGCGCACCATCACACCCAACACCGTGGCCGAAATGGACCGGACGCCCTGGCCGATTTGAACCGGAACGACCGGCCGAATTGAACCGGATGAGCTGGCCGCTTTGACCGGAATACGCACAGACGATAAAGGCGGCTGCCGGCGTCGCTCAGGACGTGAACAAACTGCCTCTTCAGTCGCAGTTGCTTGAAATGCAGCAATCCCTCTTCGAGCTGGTCGCAAAGCAGGCTGAGCTTTACGCGGAGAACAGTGCGCTTAAGGCGCGAGTCTCCGAGCTCGAAGAGTCGATGCGCCTCCAAGGCAGCATGAAGTTCGAGAGCAACGCCTACTGGAAAGTCGAAGATGGTCGGCGAGATGGCCCGTTCTGCGCGACGTGCTTCGACTCATCGCTTAAGGCGATCAGGCTCATAGACCGAGAGGGCGGGTGGGGGGAGTGCGGAATCTGCGGGAAAGGAGTGCGATTCGATGAGGACAGGAGGCCTCAACGCCCACCCCGTGATGACGGAACGAGCTGGACTAACAATTGGTAGTGCGCGTCGGGGCCGCGCTAGCGCACCCCAGCCCGAAAGGCTCGCAGGATGAACGCGGCCAGCTCCCGGCGACTTCGACCGGGAGCGGGTCGCCCATGAGCACCGCCGAGACGACGGCGGCAAGGGTGGCGGTGGTCATGCCGCCACGACGGGCGGCAGCGTCAGCCAGGCGTCATGCCGTTGCGAGAAATCGGAGCTATTTCAGTCGAGCGCCGGGGATGAACACGACGCTTAGGTGATAAGTCAGGTCTAAGACGGGGCAGAAGACTCGTCGGTGAGAATGGCATCCGGACGCGCCATGAGTGACATTGGGCAGGTGGCGCTGCACTTCTAGCCTCTCACACTGTCAAGGGACCCCAATGCGAACGTCGCTCTCTGCTGCCGCCGTTGCCGCCGTTGCCGCTGTCGCCCTATTCGGCTGCACGCAGACGAACGTTGCTCTAATGGACAACTCGATTCGGCTCGCACCAACATGCCCAGACGCAGTGAAGATCTTTACGACCCCGGCTTCCGTGGGCACCAGTTATCAAGAAGTGGGCTTGCTCAACTCGACGGGTGGCGCGGGCTGGACGAGCGAATCTGGCATGATGAAGTCGATGCGCCAGAAGGCTGCCTCTATTGGCGCGAACGGCATCATCATGGGAAACATTGACGAGCCTGGCGCGGGTGCTAAAGTTGCTGGTGCGATTTTCGGAACGGGCACCGAGCGAAAGGGCAAAGCGGTCGCGATCTACATCGCTGCGGACACGGGACGTGTACGGATGGTCTGCTCGATGAAGCCCGGGCCGTAGGCTCCTATGACTTCGCGCAAATAGTTCATTGGGTGCCACGCCGGGTCTGCGCGCGACGTCACGCGACTCGGTAGTCGCTTCGCGGCGTTTTGTAGGGCGGGAAGTTCGCTCAGTCGTCGCGAAGCTTGGCCCGTCCCGTCGTCACGAACCACAACGACAATTCGAGCAACGGCACGTAGGACGTGCCGTCCGGCAGCGGCGTCCGGTCAATCAACCATGTGAATTGGTCGGCCGTCAGCTCGTCCCACGCGGCCCGCACGTCGTCAGGCATCTCGGCGCGGATCTCAGCTTCCCACGCGGCCGTGGGGTCCGGCAGGCGCGATGCCACAGCGTCAAGGCGGCGGAATGTGATGCGGTGCCTCATGCGACCACCTCAATCGTTGTCGTGGCGGGCCGGTCGTAGTACGGCTGAATCGTCACGATGCGCTCAACGCGGCCGTCGTCGCCTTCCATGCGGATTACGAACGGCGGCAGCGGGGGCGGGGCGAGCTTCGCGGCCAGCTTGTCGAGGCGTGCGCGCATCCTCATGCCGTCGGCTCCGGGAAGCGCTCGTCAACCGGAATCCATGCGCCGGTCTCGGGGTCCAGCGTGTTGCCGATGCGCTGGCACAACCGGCCGGTTTCGTAGTCGCGGATTTCGATGACGACGGGTGTCCACTTCGGGCGGAACACTTTGGCGAGCTTGGCGAGTCGTGCGCGGTATTTCATGCGAGCCTCCGAAGGGGTGACTTGCTGGCGGTTTCCAGTGCGTCGAGTCGATCGGCCAGGTCAGCGACTTCCATCACCTTGGTGAGCTGGCCGAGCATCAGCGACAGGCGGTAGCCGTGCGTGCTGTCCACGGTGCCGCGTCGGCATTCGGTGTAGAGGCGCGCCAGCTCGAGGCGCACCCCCTGGGGGGTGTCGAGGCGGCCAACGTATTTCGCTTTGTCTGTGGCGGGTTTCGTGTTGTGCTGTGAGGCCATAGCGGGGCAGGATTGCGAGGGGTCAAGCCGCGAAGTCGAGCGCGTCATCATCTGGCGGCGGGCCATCGGATGCGATCAGTTCCAGCGGTGCGCCAAAGTCATGCGGAGCGCTGGCGGGATGGTCTTTATGGTCACCATGGGTCGATTCTGTCGCTTCCTGACCATTTCGACCATCCTGCATGAGGTTCCGCATGCTCACCCAGCGCTCAGCCGTTCGGCCGTCGGTGGCGCGGCGGTGCGGGCGTGCGAGCCCAGCCTCACGCAGCTCAGACAGGGCGGCGCCGACGTCCTCGGCAGCGATGTTGCCAGAGCCGAGCCCCCGGCGACACGCGGAGCGGGGCAGCCCATCAGGCCCGGCGTCATTGAGTGCAGCCAGGAGGCGCTGCGCACGATCCGAGAGGACGTCGGCGGTGGCATACAGCGCGCGCCAGGTGCCTTCGACGTAACGCCAGACGGCCAGCGCTGCCTCGCAGTGGGCGGTGTTGCGCTCACGCTTCCCGTCGAGCACAGCAAACAGCAGCGCGAGCCGTTGCACGATCGGCGCACCGCGCGCCATCAGCGTCCCCAGCGCGCCACCAGCGGCCGGGGTGGTCAGGTCGGCATAGTGGTCCGACCACCAGTTGTGGCCTTCGGGTGTCCATGTCACTCGGCCGATCGTGCCCGAGTCTGCCACCGATCGGCGCAACGCTTGCAGGGCGTCGAGTACCTCGGGCTGATCGTCGTTACCACCGTGCGGGTGGTAGCACTCACGCTCGCACCAGAACGGCATGAACCGATTCGCGAGCCCGTTCTGAACCTCAACCGCTTTCAGGGAGCGCGCGAGTTCGCTCGGGGTGATGCTCGCCACGATGCAGACGTGTGGGTCTGTGGCCACCAGTGGAGCGGCGCGCGTCATCACCTGCAGCGAGTCGCCGTCCCACGCTTCGCGCAGTCGCGCGCTCAGCGTGTTGCCTTCACGCTCCAAGACGCGGAAAAGGCCTGCCGCTTCGCCTTGGCGCACCAACAGGCGCTTGTCGGTGATACCGGGGTCGCCCTTGCCGTTTGGGCCTTCGCCCTCGGGGATCGGATCGCGTACCCACTGAATCAGCCCTTCTGCACTGCTCAGCCCTGACACGGTGCGCGTGAAGAAATCCGCGTCAACCGCATGAATCACCCTGCCGCAGCCGTGGTGCATCGCGGTGCCTTTCCGGGCAGTGGATGACGAGCCAACCAACAGCGTCATAAACCGCGCGTGATGCGGTGCGCCTTCGATCAGGCAGTGCGGACCACGACCGAGCATCGCGCCAACGGTGGTCAGCGTCGCGGCAAGGATGCCAGCGGGTGACGCTTCGGTGTGAGGGGCCAGCGCGCGTACATAGTGGCCGATCGGCCCGTACAGTGCGGCGTCATCGAGTGCCGGCAGGCTGTCGAATGCCGATGCGGTGATGCGGGCCGGCTTCACCGGCAGCCGATCCACGTCGGCCATGTCGAGTCGTTTGCAGTGCTTGCACCACATCGCGAACGGCTGCAGCTCGCCTTCCCCTGGCGTTGCGTAGATGCGGAGCGCGCCGTCTTGCTGGCAGTGCTTGCGGGGGCAGCGCGTGCGCCACTCGGCCATGCCGGGCACCTTCTCGACTTTGTAACCAGCCGCGCAGAATCGCGTCAGCACATCCTCAATAGTCGCGTTCATGCGGCCCTCCGGTGTGCACCACGGGGCAAGAAGCACGTTCGCATGAGCGACGCCAGCGCCGTGTGATAGCGTGCGAAGTCGTCGGCGGCGATGATGCCGGCTGTGTGCTGGCTCTGCAGCGCCATGCGATCGCGCTGCAGAGCGTCCCATCGGGCGTGAGCGTCGTCACTTGTCAGGGTGCGGACGATCGCGGGGCCGGTCTGAATCCAAGCGAGACGGCGGGGTTTCTGTGGCTTGCGTGGCTGCCAGAACTTTCGTATTGTCATGTCGTCGGGTCTCCCGCGAAACGCCCCTGCCTCGTCAGCACTTGGGGCGTTTCGCGCATCCAAGGGTGAGGGTTACAGCCCGAATGCAGCGGCGCCGGTGTCGATGGCGTCCACCACCAGGCGGGAGACGTTCTCAGGTGCCATCGCGCGCGGGCCATCGTCACCGACGTTGACGCCAGCGGCCTGCAGCGCATGGCGAATGCGGCGCCCGATCACCGGGTTGATCTGCAGCCCATTGCCGCCACGACTCACCACGCGGCGGCGGGCGGATTCGATACCGCCAGTCACGCCATGGCACGCGGCGATCAGCGCCGAGAGGGCGGGGTCGATCTCGGCGGCAGCCGCACGCGCGGTGTTCAGGTCGGACGCGGCCTGCGCATCGTCTAGCGCACGCGCGGCGACGTTCACGGCGCGCTCGGCATCCTGCACCGCCAGCTCCGCGCGCTCGGATGCCTGACGGGTTGTATCGAGGCGCGCGCGGGCCTCGGTGAGGCTGCGCAGCGCGGCGGCGTCATCGTCGGGGGATTCATTTCCAGCGGCGCGGATTGCGGCCTGTTCGGCGGCGTCGGCATCGGTCTGCACGTCACGCGCACGGGCGGCGATGCGCTGGGCGGTGGCTTTGGCGTCGGCCAGTGCGAGGCGGGCGCTGTTCAGGCGATCAGCGGCAACGGAAACGGCGTCAGTCTTGGTCATGTTATCGGGTTCCTGTTGGGGGGTGAAGCGGGATCAGTTCCAGTCGTCGTCAGAGGCGACGAGACCACGCGAGAGGGTGAGCACGTCTTCGGATGGCTTGGTGCCGGCCAACAGCGCCGCGTGGTGCGCCTGACGGCCGTAGCGGGCGGCGGCGTCATGCCGGCCAGCGACAATCGCTGCCACGGCGGCGGATTCTTTTTCCTGCGCCATTGCGGCGAAGAACGGTTGCTGTGCGATGTGGTCGATGCCCTTGGCGGCGGCGTACTCGCTGGCGTAGTTCGGTCCCAGCGGAATCGCAGCGGGCGCGGTGCTGGCGTGCTGTGCAGCGATATCGCGCTCAGCCTGGGCGAACGGATCGTGAAAGGTGTCTTGCGCATCCTTCACGGCACTTTCGATCTCCACGATGAACCGGCAGTCGGCGCGGTTGTGCTCCTTGCCCTGCAGCGCGTCAGTCGACGCGGCAACCTGCTTGCGGATCGCGTCGGCGTTGTGCGGACTCGCTGCTATCTCGCGCGCCATTAGCCGCTGTGAGGCGTTCACGATCGCGGCGTTTCGGTCGAAGGTGCGGCCGGTCATGCCGCCACCGCCTGACGTTCCTGCGATTCGACCCACGACAAAACGGCCGAGCGCTTGTACCTGAGCAGAGTCCCACCGATGCGGATATACGGCGGTTGATTGGCGCGGCGGTCGCAGCGGGCTTCCGCAAGCCAATTCTTGTGGACCTTCAGAAGCGCGGTCACTTCCTCCGAGGTCATCAGTTCATCAAGTGCGTCCATTGGTTTTCTCCGTTGGCGGCGGTGGGGAGGGTTTGGCTTACGAGGTGAAACATGTGCGGGAATTGTTCGCGGCTTTCTTAATGTCCCCAGCGCTACCGTTTACGTCGGGTGGTGTCGGGGCGGGTTTTCCTGACAGGGTGGAAGGTGGTTTGCATCGTTTGGGATATCGCCCCTGCCAGTGATTGCGTTATCCTTCGTCTTATGACGAAACATCCTTCGTATGATCGCAAAGCGATTCGTGCGCGCTGGGTCCGGGCAATTGAGGCCAAGGTGCTGGACCTTGGCTCCACGGCAGCCGTGGCTGCCCAGGCGCAAGTGACTGTCAGGACCGTGCAGGACTGGCTTGGAGTGAAGCGGCGAAGTCAGAACAAGGCAGGGAGCCGGGGGTCGCATGGGCGGCGAAAAGCGGACGGCGAGCGTGTGGGCACGTTGCCAAAGGCGCCCGAACTAGCGGCAGCGTGTGCACTCTTGGAGATCGCGCCAGGCGCCATCCTGTTGGGCAACGAAGCGCCGTTCCCGTTGGTCGATCAGCTAGAACGACACTTCGCGTCCATCATCGACAGGAAGCAGCCCGGTATCCCCTTCGGCATCGAGATCGACGGCGCCAAGGCGCTAAAGCTCATCGAGGCACGCGCACGAGAGATCATTGCGGAGGCTGCGCGCATCGTTGCCGTCACGTATGACGTGCGGACACAGGTGCACAACATCGACGTTGCACTCCTAGGCGTGAAACTCCCCACAAGGATCAAGCGAGACGTGGACCGCTACGGCAACGATATCGAGGCCACACTCATGCACGGTGAGGGTGACGCGCTGAATCGCCTTACCAGCCTGTTCAAGGGCTTCCAGACGCACCCGGACCTGATTGCGGTTGCAGCCCCGGCGGAGCGCGACAGGCTCCGCCGAGAGCGTGCGAACGGGGCGCCTACACCACCGGCTCCGGCCAAGCCGGCAGCGAAGCGGCCAGCGCGTTCAAGCCGGCCACCACGCGGCGAAACTCGTCCACGTTGAAGGGCGTGGCGCGATCGCCAAACGCGGCAACCTGCGTCTCGGCGGTGCCGCCGATGGCGTCGCGGGTCGCCCAGAGCTGAACGAACACACCGGCCGTTGGGTCGTTCGGGTCGAGGGTGTCGCGGTCCATCTTCGCGTGCCAGGTCAGTAGCTCACGCACGGGGTCACACTGTTCGTCATAGCCAGTGACGGGCACGGTGACGACCATGTGCAGCACGGCGCCGACATTGCCCACCGTTGGGGCGTCCTCGGGGCGAGGCGCCAACGTGGTGGGGGCGGGAGGGAACAGCGCCGGACGGGTGGCGCTGGCGGTGCAAGCGGTCGTATTCTTCACGGTAAGCCTCTCCCCTCTCGGGGAAGGTCTGCCGGCCCCTTACGCTCTCCGCCAAGAGATTCCGCGTGGGGGGTCGGTCGTTTCCGGTGATGCCGTCACCGGGGCGGTGCGCCATCGGGCGCGGGTCAGCCTTTCGCGGTCTTGCTGTGCAGCTCCATCACGGGCGTCGTGCGCGGGTTCGTGGCGCCGGCCACCGCTGACGCCACCAGCTCCGTTGCGGCGCGGACCGGATCGTCCGCCAGGTGGGCATAGCGTTGCGTCGTCGTGCTGTTCTTGTGCCCCAACATCTTGCCGATGACGGCCAGTGACGCGCCGGCGCCGATCGCGAAGCTGGCGGCACTGTGCCGCATGTCGTGCAACCGGAAGCCATCCAACGCAGCCGCGTGCCGCACGGCGTCCCAGAGGCGCCCTACGTCGATTAGGTGGCGCTTGGGGTCACGTGGTGAGGGAAAGCACCACGGCGAGCCGTGATGACGCGGCAGCGAGGCCACCAGCGCGATCGCGGACGCGGACATGATGCGCTGACTCTTGCCGCCTTTCGTCTCGCGCAGCGTCGCCACCTTCCGTTCAAGGTCCACCGCATCCCAGCGCAGCGACAACACTTCCTGTTCACGCCAGCCGGTGAGCAGCAGCAGACGCAACGCGGCGATGGCGTAGGGGTTGGCTGGCGCGATCGATCCACGCGCGCGGTTCTTCTTGCCTGGCTTCGGTGGGGGCGCGTGCTTCGCGTTCTTCTCGCTCGGTTCCTCACGCTGGCGCTTCGGTGCCGTCGGCAGTCCCACCGTCTCGGCGGTGGTGATCGCTGCCACCAGTCGCCCCAGCTCCTCAGAGGTCAGGAAACGTTCACGCGATTCCTCGTCGTACTTCTTGATTCGGCGCGTCGGGTTGGTGCCGTCGGGCACAAGCGCTTGGTCCGCACACCAGGTGAAGAACGCGGACACCAGCTCCACCACGCGGTTAGCCGTGGTCGCTCGGGTGGCGGTTGGTGGCTGGGTCTCGGCGGTGGCCGTGACGCGCATGTCGCGGTGCAGGGTCGCAACGTCCTGCTTGGTGACGGTGGCTGGCGTCAGGTGCCCCAGCGCCGGCACGACGTAGCGGGTCCACCGGCTTTCGCGATTGGTGCGGGTGGACTCGGCATCACGGACGGCGCAGTGTGCCAGGTACAGCACGCCCAGCTCGGCCACCGTCCGCTCAGCGGCCGCTGCAATCTTCGCGGCCTGCTCGGCCTGTCGCTTCGCGCGGTGCGCGTCGGCGGGGTCGGTCCCGTTCTCGGCGGTCACCCGATGCCGACGGGCCATCTTGCGCGCTTCGCCTAGGTCGATCGCCCGCGTCGTGCCCAGCGTGATCCGCCGCTTGGTCCGCTCGCCCTTCACCCGGTAGAGCAGGCTGTATGTCTTGACCCCGTTCGGCGTCACGCGCACCCGGAGCCCTGGCACGTCGGTGTCGGCCGCGTCGTATCGCTTCGCCGTGACGGGCAAGCGGTCAACGTCTGCAGCGGTGGTGAAGGTCATGGCGCGGTCGGCTCGGGTTCCCTAGGGGCACCCCATAGAAACCGGGGTACCCATTATCGTACCGATGCGAACCAATGAGCGCAAGAGGCAAACCGCTTGTTTTGCAAGACTTTCCGACGCTGAGCAATTCGCCACAATGACCGGCGTTCTGTTTCGGGAGCAGGAGGTCGCAGGTTCAAATCCTGTCACCCCGATCGTTGGACAGCAGGATGCAGGTAGAAACGGAAAGGGGCCCACATTGTGGGCCCCTTTCTCGTTTTTCACGATCTCCGATCCCCGTAGCAACACCGGTCGGGGACGAACATTGAACGTCTACTCCGGCTTCGGCGTGAACGTGATTCGTCTGTTCTGCGCCCGACCTTCCGGCGTGCCGTTGTCCGCAACCGGCTGTGACTCGCCGTACCCAGCCGCAGTGAGCGAACCTGCGGGAACCCCCTTTGAAGTCAGATACCTCATCGCCGCACGGGCGCGGGCCTCGGAGAGGCCTTGATTCGTCTGTTCGCTGCCGTTGCTGTCCGTGTGTCCAGCAACCTCATACCGACCGCTGCCCAGACAGGTGATGGTCTGGTCCAACGCGCGTTTCCCATCTTCTGTCAGCACTGCGCGAGTGGCGGCAAAACCCACGGTGACGCCCCTCACGATAGAAGCACAATCGATCGTCGGCTCCGCCGCCGCAGGCAGCGGCGTTGTCGTGGCCACAGGCGGAGTTGGCGTCGATGCCGGTGGCGTTGGTGTTGGTGTTGGTGTAGGCGCTGCCACCACCGCAGTTGGCGCTGTCGGAGCGGCACCACAGCAACCGGCGGCACCGGCGCCATATCCCTTCATCCACAGAAACAGCGCTGGCAGCGCGATCAGGAGGGGGATGAGGAACGTCGCCCACAGGTCAAAGCTGCGCCACGCATCTGCCGTCCTCGCCTCATTGCGCGTCATGCACCACGCTCCCGATCGGTGTCAACGCCAGCGGTGAGCGAATCCTGCAGCGCCTTCAACTCCCGCCACTGTCCCGCCGCGCACATGGCCGCCTGGCGCGACCAGCTCGCCGGATTCGCCATCCGGAAATGCGGGCCCGCCGCATCAAGAATCGCCTGAACGGTTGCTTCGGGGGCTGCCTTCAACTTGACGAATGTGTCGATCCCCGCGTTCACGAGCAGCTCGTTGATCTTGGGGCCGATCCCTTCAATGATGATCAGATCGTCCTTGCCGTTCCGGCGGGGCGTGAAGCCAAATACCGCCGCCGCCGCGAGCATCTTCTCCTCATTCGCCTTGCTGAGACCCGCGGTGACGCCAGCACGAAGTGTATCCTGGTACGCACGCAGCTCACTCCATTCGCCGGCGTCACACATCGCCGCCTGGCGCGCCCAGCTCGCCGGATTGGCAAGGCGGAAGTTCGGCCCTGCGGCGTCGAGAATCGCCTGCACGCTGTCAACCGGCGCCGCAGCCAGACGCGCGAATGTCTCAATGCCAGCCTTGCTGAGCAATTCGTTGATCTTCGGTCCGATGCCCTCGATGATGAGCAGATCATCCCGGCCGCCACGACGTGGATTGAACCCATGTTCCGCCGCACTGGCGAACGCGCGAGCTGACACCGCCGACGCGGCCGCGCGTGACATCTCGTCCGCCATCGATGCATGTTCTGCGCGACACGCGGCGAGGTCAGCCGCGAGCCGTGTCGCCTCGTCGGTCTTTTGGGAGAGCGACGTCCGGACGCCACCAATCTCGCCCTCGATGCTGGCGTGGCGGCCTCGCAGTGCCTCCAGCTCGGCGCGCAGCAGGCCGTGCGAGTCGTTGAGCTCAGCGAACTTCGCCGTGATCGTGCGGCGCGCGTCGTTCACCTCGGCATGGTCGGACTTCAGCTTGCCGTGCGCATCGTTCATGGCACCGAACTCAGACTTGAGTGTGCCGTGTGCCGCGCTCATGGTGGCGAGTTCACTCGTGAGCCTGCCATGTGCATCGTTCAGGACCGCATGCTCGCTCCGCAACGTGGTCAGGGCATCGTTGGCAACCGAGAGTTGCGTGCGCAGCGTCCCCTGCCCGTCAACCGCGGCCTGCAACTCCGCCTTGAGGCTCGCGTGACCAGCGTTGAGCGTCGCAATATCGGCACGCAGCTTTTCGCTGTTTTCCGAACTGGCTGCCAGATCGGCTGAAAGCCGTGCCTGCCCGTCGGCGGCCGCTCTGAGGGATGCGTTCGCCATCTCGAGTTCCGACTGGGCTGTGGCAGCCCTGGCGCTCGCTGCGGCGAGTGCCGCCGCAGCAGCCACAGCGGCGGCAGTGGCCGCTTTTTCAGCGGTGGACATCTCATTCTGGACGCCGCCGTGCCTGCCCTTCCAGTCCTCGACCTCCGCGGTCAGACGGGTGAGGTCTGAATCCTTGCTCTTGACGAGCGCATTCGCCGCATCGAGCTCAGCCTGCAGCGTCCTGGATTGGTCTTGTCCGGCGGTGAGGGCCGCCGCTGCCGCCGCCGCGGCCGAAGTCGCCGCAATCGCCGCAGCGGCAGATGATTCCTCGAGCAGCGAAAAGCGCCCCTTCCAGTCGGTGAGCTCAGCAGCGAAGGCCGCCGCTTCGTCTGCCGTTCCCTTCAGCGAAGCGCTCGCCACGCCGAGATCTGTCCGAAGCGCACCGAGCCTTTCGTTGGCCGCGACGACCTCACCCTGCAACGAACCAAGTCGGGAATTGGCCATCTCCAGGTCCCGACGCACGCGCATTCCGGCCGTTTCGCCATCGCGACGGAAGAACCGATCAAACAGCTGCCAGAGAAGCCAACCACCCAACAGACCACCGAAAAACCACGGCCAGTTACAGGCAAAGCTCCACATGGGCAATCCTGGAAGAAGGTGCACCGCAATCGATGAGATACCTGTCGACCTGCCCGTCGTCGGACCTGTCGTTCTCTCCAGCTCGGCAACGCCAATCGTCACTACCGGAGCATCCGCCCGACAGTGACGCTCGATATTGCATCAACATTAAACCGTCCCAATGCTACAGGAGTGTGCGCCGAACGGAAGTATCAAACGAGCTCCGGCACACATCGGGAGGTTCAACGGAGCAGCCCTTTCAGGCGATGATCTCGAGAGCTTTCGCGCCGGCAACGCCATCTGCCGCGAAGCCAGAACCAACGGCCCTGACGTTTCCCGATCGCCGAGCAATAATTCTGGACGGGTGCTCAGAGGGGCGCAACGACGACCGGCCCTCCCAGCCCGCACGCAGAACTTCGCGGTTCCCGTGCCGTTGATGATGGATCCTGGGTCACGGCGCGGCTTCGTCTCGGTACCGTCAGAACGCCCAGCCGGTTATCCTTGGCACATCTGCCGGAGTGCCGGCAACGCGTCTGTAGCTCAGCTGGATAGAGCGTCGGCCTCCGGAGCCGAAGGTCACAGGTTCGAATCCTGTCAGGCGCATCAATACCACGTCCGCCCGTGAGGCCGACAGCGGCGGCTCGTTCGCGCTGCAGTCACCGCCTTACCGATTCCCTTCCCCGGCCGCGTCACACACGCATGACTGCCGGTTCACGCGACACCGCCAACGGGTCGCGCCCCACGCAAATGCCCATCGAGACGTCGGAGCTGAAGAAGCTCCATTTCGACGAACTGGCGGCCCGCGCCGACGCGCTTGGCGTGCCAAATGAGCCCGGACTGCGGGTCCCGGACCTCATTCACCGCATCGAACTGGCCATGCTGCGCCAGCGCGAGCACATGGTGGCCGAAGGCGTGCTCGACCTCGAGAAAGGCGGGCACGGATTCATCCGCTATCAGGACTGGAACTTCGCGCCCAGCCCTGACGACGTCTACGTGTCATCCGCACAGGTCCGACGCTTCAACCTGCGTGCCGGCGACTGGCTGCGCGGCACAATCCGGCCGCCTCGGCAGTGGGAGAAGTTTCTCGCGCTGCTCCGTCTCGAAGGCGTGAACGGGAGGGAGCCTGAGATCGCGCCATCGCGTCCCGAGTTCGACGCGTTGCCGGTGAAGTACCCGGACGAGCGCTTGAGACTCGAGTACCCGGACTGTCCACTCTCGTTACGCGTAGTGGACCTCGTCTCACCCATCGGGAAGGGCCAACGTGGGCTGATCGTCGCCCCACCCCGGACGGGGAAGACGATCATGCTGCATCAGATCGCCACTGCGATCCGCCGCAACTATCCCGAGATAGCGGTCATCGTGCTGCTGATCGATGAACGGCCCGAGGAAGTGACGGACTTCCGCGCCACTGTCCCTGGCGCGCAAGTCATCAGCTCCACGTTTGACGAGGCCCCGTCGCGACACGTCCATGTCGGCGATCTTGCCATCGAGCGGGCAAAGCGGCTCGTCGAACAGGGCAAGGACGTCGTGCTGCTGCTCGACTCGATCACACGATTCGGTCGCGCCCACAACAACGTGCTGCCGAACAACGGCAGGATCATGAGCGGGGGCGTGGACGCCCGGGCACTCCAGAAACCAAAGAAGTTCTTTGGCTCCGCACGCCGGATTGCCGGCGGTGGCTCGCTCACGATCGTGGCAACCGCGCTGGTACACACGGGGTCACGAATGGACGAAGTGATTTTCGAGGAGTTCAAGGGAACGGGAAACATGGAGATCGTGCTCGACCGCGGCATCGCGGCCAGCCGCGTGTTTCCTGCCATTGACATCGGCAAGTCGGGGACGCGCCGTGACGAGATGCTCCTCGATCAGGTCGAACAGAACCGCATCATGCTGCTGCGCAGCTTCCTCGGCGACATGGAGAAGGAGGATGCGATGGCCTTCCTCATCCAGCGACTGAAGCGCACCGCGTCGAATCGTGAGTTCTTCGCCGACATGGAGCGCTGAGACCCGATGGGTCGCATTGTCGCAATCGACTGGGGTGAGCGGCGTGTCGGCATGGCAGCGAGCGACGAACTCCGGATGCTTGCTACTCCGGCGGGGGTGGTTACGCGCCGTGCAGGGAAGCGACCTCCCGTCGCAGAACTGCTGCGTCGCATGGACGCGATCGGCGATGTCGACGCCGTCGTGATGGGCCTGCCGCTCGATGGCGATGGCAATGAAACCCCTCGCTGCGCCGAAGTCCGTCTGGTCGCAACAGCGATCACCGCGCGGAGTGGGCGGCCGGTTGAATTCGTGGATGAGCGCTACTCGACTGCGCGCGCGCATCGTGCGTTGCACGACGCCGGCGGGAAGATTGGCGATCATCGCCATGACATTGACGCGATGACGGCGGCGATTCTATTGCAGGGAGTACTTGACCGACGACCGGTCGACTCGAATCCGACGGAATCCGGAGCATACTGACGATGGGTCAGCGACCGACGGGGGGACGCAGCATGCTCATGGCAGCGATCGGCACCGGCGTGCTGCTTGCCGCAATCCTCTTCCTGCTCAGCCGAAAGAGCGTCACAACCCCAGCCAGAATCGTCATTCCGAAGGGAGCCACGCTCGCGAGCGCAGCGGATACGCTGGAGCGCTCCGACGTGATCAGGTCGGCGACACTGTTCCGGCTGATGGCGTCATTCTTCGGACGGGGCGGCGCAACCCCCGTCCCGGGGCGATATGTCGTGCCACGCGGGGCACCATACAGCGTACTGCTGGATCAGCTGGCGAATGGAACCGGGCGATTCCGTCGACTGACCATTCCGGAAGGCTGGTCCATTCAACAGATCGCACGACTGATGCAGGACTCACTGCAGATCCCGGTGGATTCCATGCTGGCGGCGACGCGGGATTCTGTGCGACGCGCACGGATGCAGACGCCCGCCGCAGATGTGGAGGGATACCTGTTCCCGGCGACGTATGACTTCCTCGACGGAACGAAGGCAGCGGCCGTGGTGGACACGATGCTCGTGACGTTCGATAGGCGCTGGAAGAGCTCGTGGGACAGCACTCTCTCGTCGGGTGGGAGAACGCGGCACGCAGTCGTGACGCTGGCGTCGATCGTCGAGAAGGAAGCCGGCCGCAACAGCGATCGTGCGATGATCGCAGCGGTATATCTGAATCGTCTTCGCGCAGGGATGCGGCTCCAGGCTGACCCGACGGTCGTTTACGCGATGGGAATGGCGACCAAGGCGCGCGTCATGTTCAACGACCTGAAAGTGGAATCGCCCTACAACACGTATCGGGTTGCCGGTTTGCCCCCTGGCCCCATCGCTTCGCCAGGGTCGGCAAGTATCGCCGCCGCCGTGCAGCCGTCGGCGTCAGACGCGATGTTCTTCGTGGCATTCCCTGATGGGCATTCGCAGTTCACGAAGACGTTTGCGGAGCACACCGTGGCGGTCAAGGCGGCGCGTCTGGCGCGTGTCAGCGCGGACTCCATTCGTTCGGCAACGAGCGCCGCAGTCGCGCGCTGACGTCCTACCCGTGATGGAGATCAGGGCGCAGGCTCTGGGTTCCGTTGATGTAGACTGGCCGGAGTGGGTCAGCCCCCTGCCCGCGTTCGACAAGAACCAGTGCACGGATGCAGTAGGGCAGGTCGTCGTTCGTTGGCATCTCGGCGAGGCAGAGAAACTGTGCGTGTTTCCAGCCGGCTGCCCGCGCGGCGCTCGCTGGCTTGGCCGCGCGAAGATCCTGCGTCGCCGAGAAGATCACCAGCCGTATCGATTGCGGGCCGGCGTCGTTGCGATCGTGGAACGCCGCAACCATTTCAGTGATCGCGTCAGCGATTGCAGCGGCGGAGTCCTCCCGGCAGGTTGTGGCGAGTCGGATCGGCACCAGTTCCGAGCGCGGCGCGTCTGTCGAGCGCCCGCTCAGCACGTTCGAGAGCATCAGCGGTATGACATCGTCGTCCACTCCAACCTCCGGACATGCCTGAACACAGTGACCCACGCCTGGGCCTGCTCGCGATCACGGATGACCTGCGCGATGGGTCAGACGGGCTTGTGGCGCGTGCGCTGGCAGCTGAGCGTGGCGGCACCACCATGGTCCTGCTGCGGCTGAAACATGCCGATGCACTGACATTGGCGGAAGTCGGACGCGCGCTTGTCACGGCACTGACGATCCCCGTCGTGGTGAGCGAGCGGCTCGACGTTGCGCTCGCCTGCGGCGCTGCCGGCGTACATCTGACGTCATCCAGCCTTCCCGTGATCGCAATCCGACCACACGTCCCAGCCGATTTCCTCATTGGAGCCTCCGTCTCGTCTGCGAGCGATCTTGAAGGCGCAGCGGGCGCCAGCTACGCAACGATCGGTCCGGTGTTCGGTGGCGGGCCGTCTTCACTCGAGATGACCGGGTTCACCCGCCTTGCGCGCGCGTGCGGCATTCCCGCGATTGCAATTGGCGGAATCGACGCTGAGACCGCTCCGCGACTGCGATCCGCTGGCGCAGCGGGGGTTGCGGCGATCAGCGCGATTCTCGGGTCACCCGATCCAGAGGCGGCGTCTCGCGCGTTACGCGGTGAAATGGCCGCGCCGTAGGACACGACAGAACTGCTTGCTGCACGCAGCAGCACGGCGTGATGGAAGGGAGCTACGACCTGGCTGGCCGTCCTGTCGTTGAGCCGGGCGGTGAGCACTGCTTCACGGAGCTCTAAAGGCACGGAAGAGACGGTGCGAAAGCGACACAGCCCCTGACCACAACGTGATCAGGGGCTGCATCCAAGGTGCCGGCGACGGCCTACTCTCCCGCGACCTCGCGGCCGGAGTACCATCGGCGCTGTCGGGCTTAACGACCGTGTTCGGAATGGGAACGGGTGTGGCCCCGACGCTCTAGTCGCCAGCGAATTTTCAAGACTGCGGTACTGCGAAACAGCTCGCCCACCGAGACGCGATGTGTTGCATTACGGGCATGGCGTGCGACGGCGATGTGTTGCCGTCGCGATGCTGACAATGGATGAGTGTGGAGATCGTGGAAGTGGTGTCAGCCGCAGCTGACGACGCGATGTGCACTGCATGCACGGCGTATTCTCGGTGACCGGGCTTTTGCGTCCGCGGTCACAGTAATGGGAGTCAAGCCGCACGGGCGATTAGGACCGCTGCGCTCGGAATGGATTGCTCCACGTCCACGGGCGGCCTATCGACGGAGTCGTCTCCTCCGGCCCTTCAGGGAGC
>JANMNM010000282.1:0-2245 GCA_031373905.1 Gemmatimonadaceae bacterium
TACATCTGGTCAGTCGTCCCGGCCGTACAGGTCTGCGACTTCATCACCTTTGGCCGTCTCGTGACCTCTACGGCCGGTGGCAGCAAGGTCGTGATCAGTGGAAACGCCGGGGGCAACCGTCCGGGTGGCGGCATTCAGGGCGAGTTCCACATCGACGTGAACGGTATCGACTACCACGTCTCGGATGTCGCCACATATGGTCCGATCACCAGCGGAGCACTCTTCGGACTCCCGAACTCGCGTGTCGTGACCGGGATTGCGAAGAACGGCGCGGCAGTTGAGCTCCGGCTGTGGGACGGCGGTGAGCCGGGCAAGGGCACGGACAAGGTCTACGTGAAGATCAATGGCACGGAGATCCTTGCACCTGCTGGTCAATTCATCGACCAGGGCAACATGCAGTACCACCCGGAGTGTCGCGGACCGAAGTGAGCTGACCACGGTCCTGCGACGGCGGAACGGCCCCGATCATCACGATCGGGGCCGTTTTGTCTTCGGGATTGCATGGTGCGTTGATGCGATGCCAGCCATCGATTGTCTCGTCGCCGCTCATGGGCTGCCCTGTCGTGGATTCACCGGACACCAATCGTGACGGAGCCGTACGCGACGTGCCGCACGCGCATTCCGCAACCCGGCAGCTCGAACGTCCTGTATACTGCAGCGGCGGCGAGCATTGCAGCGCGCCATTGAACCCGACGAAAGGGCGGCGTGATGGCACACACGGATTCCCGCGTCACGATTCACATGGTGGCGAGCCTCGATGGCTTCATCGCGCGAAAGGACGGGCGCGTTGACTGGCTCGAAACCGCCGATGATTTCGCCGACGGCGACACCCTCGAACCGGGATTCATCGAGGAGTTCCTCCGGACCATCGACTGTTACGTCATGGGCTCGCGCACCTATGAGACCGCGCTGCGTTTCGAAGCCGCGGGATTCGGGTGGTCGTACGGCGACAAACCCACCTTCGTTCTCACGAGTCGCGACCTGCCCCGGCACCGGGAGTCTGTCGAGTTCCACTCGGGCGATCTCGTGCAGTTCGTGAATGGGCACCTGCGGCCCACGTTCCGTCAGATCTGGTTTGTTGGCGGTGGTGCCGTTTCCGGCGAGTGCCTCCGTCTCGGGCTCGCCGACGAAGTTCGTTATTCGATCGTCCCGATCCTGATTGGCGACGGAATACCGTTCTTCGAGAGGCTCGATACTGACATTGCCCTGCATCTGGCTGAGGTCAAAGCCTGGAAGAACGGCATGGTGGAGCTGTGCTACGACGTGCGGGGACATCGTCGCGCGCGATTGAACGCCACCTGACGACGCCGCGCAGCTGACGGCGACAGAGGAGTCTGCGGGAGCGACTCGTCATGACAGAGAGTGACAGGCAAGGACAGGCAAGGACAGGCAAGGGGAAGAGCAATGCCGCGGGGCACCACGGGCGACCAGGGGAGACGCCCCCGACGATCTGTCTGCCGCCAGCGTCCCTTTGAGCACCCACCGCCCGCGCACCGGGGCCGCGTCTGCCTGGAAGGGCTCGACGGCAGACGTACCATTTCACACATTCAGTGCGAGGCCGCCGTCGGGCAGCGCGGCGAGTTCCATCTCCACATCGCCCGTCCGACGGGCTTCTGCTGGAGCCTCGTGTCGTGGACACCGTGCCCAGGACTCAGCTCACCCCGAACCAGACCACAACACCCGCGTCCATTCTCCACCAGCGAGGTATCCGATGAGCTCACGACGGTACTTTGGCGTTCCACTCCTGCTGGCGTGCTGCCTGTCCGGTTGCTTCTCGGCGGCTCATCACTCGAGCCCATGGGAGTACGGAGGAGGAATCCGACTGGCTCCCGGCTTTCGCGCCGGTTCCAACGAGGCGGTGACATGGCACCCGATGCTGTCGTACACCTACCTCAAGTTCGATGGGGGCCACGACGCGCTCTACGAACTCGGCGGACAGTTGCGCTGGCGTCCCACGCCGGCTCGCAAGAACGGCGGGCTCTGGCTCGGAGCTGAGGCCGCCGCGGCGCGCGCGACGGAATCGGTTGACGGGACGGGCGGCTACAACTTCAGCGACAGCAGTAACGGCTGGTCCCTCACGGGCCTGGTCGGCACGCCTGTGGGCGAGAGTCGCTGGGGACTGAACCTTTACGCGGGCGCTGGGATCAGCAACTACGGCAGCATGGGGACGAACTTGCGTGCCGGCTTCGACCTGCAGCCCTGGTTTCTCAAGCGAAAGAAGTGAGCGTCGGAGTGCCGCACGGGG
>JANMNM010000285.1:0-4651 GCA_031373905.1 Gemmatimonadaceae bacterium
TATCAGCAGGATTCATCGTCGAAGCCGCCGCAGGCACCGTGACACCCCCGCGTCATCACCCGTCACGTACACGCCGATGTGACCGATCAACCGCACCAGAAAAACTCAGTCCCTTGACAGCAGCCCAGTCATATCAACGAAACAAGGTTCTGCTGCAATGCGACCACACCACACCTACTCCTGCTCGCCGACCGCCGGTCGCATTGTCAGCAGCAACCTGTGTTAGGCGCCGACAACGACCTCACTGCGGAGCGTACTTGTCTCTCCCGCTCCGATACAACGACTGCTGCACCACATCCGGCCGCTGACTCACCCACGTGTGGAATTCGTCCAGATGGACGCTGGAGACTCTGCGCATGAAAACGACGAAGGCATCAAGTGTTGGCCAGTCCGGTATCGGCTCGTCGCGGAAGCCGGCACCGAAGACCTTGAAGCCGGCGGCGCGCGCTTCTGCGACGAGCGTGGCAAGGCAAGAACGATCCGTGGCGCGTGGCCAGCTGATCATCACGGCCGGGCTGGTCGGCAGCTTCGGATAGTCATAGGCACCAAGTGGGTGGTAGGGCTCTGTCCACGTCGATGGTTTCCCTGGTATCCAGTGGGACGGAAGTTCCGGGAGAATCGTATGCCACGTGACGCCGGGAGAGAACTCCTGCAGTCGCCGCAGGAACGCCGCCTCCCCGTCAGGACCACCAGCGATTGCGAGACCGGGTAGGTCGCGCCAATGAAGGCCGAGCCGGGCAAACTCAGTTTCGAGTGCGTCGAAAAATGGTTGACCGTCGGACACTTTCTCTCGAGTGACAGAAGTGCGTGTGCGCCTAACAAGTATTCAACGGCCCAGTCGAACGCGCCCCCCGCCGTCGAATACCGTTCGTCGCGAAACGTTGCCTTATGACTTGCCGGACGCAAGTTCAACGCAGTCAGCCGCCTGCACCGCGAACCGATATCGTCCGCCGAAGTTCTCCGCGCCGCTTAACGCGCCGTGAAAATGCCAGCCCCGCTGGCGTTCTGCTGCCCAGTCTAACGCGCCGAGTGGCCGACGTCGCAATGCCAAACGCCGCACGAAACTCGCGATCAGCGCCGCGAATCGATTGCGCCTCACCCATCGCGGACCTTTCGCGCGCGCGCACCCGCCCGCTCCTGACACCCGCCACCGCCCTCACTGCACCGGCGGCACGCCCACGCCCCGCCAACCTGCGCTGCCCCGCACAGCCGCCAGAGCGTCAAAATGACTCCGCACCTCGACTCACTGCCCGCTTCCCAAACTTGCCCTCGAAACGCACCGACCCTCCTCAGCCTATACCGGTTGCTCCACCGTCCAGTCCATACATCGCCTGCGCCGTCACACCAAAAACCGACTCGCGTTCGGACGGCGTGAGCCGCTCGGCCCATCCCGTGACGACCGCGACGACCGCCTCGTACTCGGCGGCGAGCAGACACACCGGCCAGTCAGATCCGAACATCAGACGCCCTGCGCCAAATGCGTCAGCCGCAGCATCCAGGCATGGCTCGAGCGCTGCCAGATTCCACGTCCGCCAATCCGCTTCGGTGACGAGACCACTGAGCTTGCACGTCACATTCGCGTGACGCGCGAGCGCGGCAAGGCCAGTGCGCCATTCAGCAATCTCCCCGCTCGCAATCGGCGGCTTCGCGCAGTGATCGAGCACGAACCGCACACCAGGACACTGGGCCACGAGGTGCTCCGCCGCTGCCAGCTGACGCGGATAGATCAGGATGTCGTATGAAAAACCCTCCTCACCGAGCTGGTTGATGCCGGCGATCACATCCGGCCGCGCGAGAAAGTCGTCAGGCTCGCTCTGCGCGATATGCCGGAAACCCTTGAGCCACGGATTCCCGCTCCAGCGCGCAAGACGTTCGCGCAGATCGGGCGCGCGCAGGTCCACCCATCCAACCACGCCTCGTATCATGTCGTGTTCTGCTGCCAGCGCGAGCAGGAACTCCGTCTCCGTCTCTGACTGGCTGGCCTGTACCGCAACAACACCATCCATGCGCGCCGACTCGAGCAACGGCAACGCATCGGTGGGAAGAAAGTCGCGCTGCAGCACACGCATGGCAGGCGTGATCCAGCTGTCGCGTACCGGATCGAATCGCCAGTAGTGCTGGTGCGCATCGATCCGCATGCGTCAGGCCTCGTGGCGCCGTTCCCAGCCCACGACTCGTTGCTTCGACGTGCCCAGCCCGTCGATCGACAACTCGACGACGTCGCCGTGCGACAGAAAGCGCGGTGGCGTGAAACCAAGGCCCACGCCTGCCGGAGTCCCCGTGGAAATCACATCGCCCGGCAGCAGCGTCATGAACTGCGAGATGTAACTCACCAGATGCGACACGCCGAACACCAGTTCCGCGGTGCTGCTCTCCTGCACCCGTTCACCGTTCACGTCCAGCCACATCGAGAGCGCATGCGGATCGACGATCTCGTCGGCTGTCGAGAGCCACGGCCCCAGCGGCGCGAACGTGTCCCAGCTCTTCCCCTTGAACCACTGCCCACCGCGCTCGAGCTGCATCGCACGCTCGGAGTAGTCGTTGTGCAGTGCGTAGCCCGCAATGTGCGACAGGGCATCCGCCTCGGTCACGAGCGTCGCGCGGCGTCCGATGACGACGGCAAGCTCGACTTCCCAGTCGGTCTTGGTTGATCCCGGCGGCATGCACAGATCATCGAACGGACCCGCCAGTGATGACGTGGCCTTCGCGAAGAGAATCGGTTCCGTCGGAATCTTCGCGCCGGTCTCGCGCGCATGATCGCGGTAGTTGAGGCCAACGCACACGATCTTCGACGGTCGCGCGACGCACGACGCCCAGCGTACGTCATCAGCCACCAGCGGCAATGCATCGCCATGCTGCGGGAGCCACGCCATCAGCCGCGCGATGCCATCACTGCCGAAGAAGTGCTCGTCCCAGTCCCCGCCGAATGCCGACGCATCACGCCGGGCACCCGATGGATCAAGAATGCCAGGCGTTTCATCACCGCACTGGCCAAATCGGATCAGTCGCATCTGGTCACCCGTGCAGTCTGAGAAAACCGCCGTCGATCGGATAATCCGTGCCCGTGGTGAAAGCCGCTTCGTCACTGGCCAGATAGCGGGCCATTGACGCCACTTCATCCGGGCGACCCATCCGTCCCACTGGCTGAGTTGCCGAGAGTTTCTCGAACATCTCCGCCTCTCGGCCCGGATACGAGCGCGCAAGGAACCCGTCGACGAACGGCGTGTGCACGCGGCCCGGCGAGATGCTGTTGCAGCGCACACCACGCTGCACGTAGTCGCGGGCCACCGAGAACGTCATCGCCATCACCGCGCCCTTGGTCATTGAATACGCAAAACGATCAGCCAGTCCCGCCGATCCGGCGATCGACGCAATGTTGAGGATCACACCGTGGCCGCGCGATGCCATGCCGCCAACGGCCGCGCGCGTACAGAGAAACAGCCCCTGCACATTGACGCGGAACAGCCGCTCGAATTCGTCCAGCGACGTGGATTCGACGTTGCCGATATGCGAGACACCGGCGTTGTTGACGAGAATGTCGATACCACGCACTGCCTCGACCGCGGCGAAAGTCGAGCGTACCGATGCCTCATCGCTCACGTCGCAGACATGCGACGAGGCCATCGCGCCAAGTTCCGCAGCCGCAGCCGCAACCGCGTCGCCATCACGATCGATGCAGTGCACTTGCGCTCCGGCACGCAGGAACTCGGCGGCAATGGCCCGGCCGATGCCGCTCGCCGCACCCGTCACCGCCGCCACGCGACCGGTGAGCATGAAGGCGTCGCTCACAGTGACACTCCCCGCTTCCACGGAATGAAATCCCACTGACCGAGGCGCTCGGCGGCGGTGATGAAACGTCCGCTGGCCGTCTCGATGACCAGATCGAGGATTCGTTGACCCATCGCATCGATCGTCGCCTCGCCGGAGACGACCGCACCGCAGTCCAGATCGACCGTATCGGGCATGCGGCGAGCGAGCGGTGTGTTGGTCGCCAGCTTGAGCACCGGCGCAACTGGGTTGCCCGTCGGCGTGCCCAACCCGGTCGTGAACAGGATGACCGTCGCGCCAGCCGCTGTCTGCGCGGTCGTGCACTCGACATCGTTTCCCGGTGTGCACAACAGGTTCAACCCTGATACGGTCGCCCGCTCCGGATAGTCGAGCACGTCGGTGACCGGAGCCGTCCCACCCTTTCGCGCCGCGCCAGCGGATTTCATCGCGTCGGTCAACAGGCCATCGCGGATGTTCCCAGGCGACGGGTTCATCTCGAACCCTGAACCCACCGCATGCGCCTGCGCGTCATACGTGCGCATCAAGTCAGCAAAACGCGCCGCCAGCTCCGGCCGCACGCATCGCTCGATCAGATCCTGTTCCGATCCGAGCAGCTCCGGGAATTCGGCGAGCAGCGTGGTGCCGCCAAGTGCGCTCAGCAGGTCGGACGTGTGCCCGATGCCAGGGTTGGCCGAGATCCCCGAAAACCCGTCGGAACCTCCGCACTTGAGTCCAACGGAAAGCGCTGACAGCGGTGCCGGGGCGCGCGTGGCACGATTGGCGTCAATGAGGCCCGAAAATGTCTCGTGTATCGCAGCACCCATCAAGACCTCCTCCGTACCCATCCGCTGCTGTTCGAACACGAACAGTGGTTTGGCGAACG
>JANMNM010000301.1:0-14391 GCA_031373905.1 Gemmatimonadaceae bacterium
GTAGCAGGGTTCTTCAACGGTGCGGATCTGTCGGGGAATGACAAGGCCAACAAGGGAGAGATCTTCTACTCTTCCGTGCCTGGCGAGCCGGCCGGCGGGGCGACTTGCCCGCCGTTGGCACTGAACACCGTGCGCACGAGCGCGCCGGCGACGTTCATCCACGAGCTGCAGCACATGATCTCGTACAACCAGCATGTCCTCGTGCGCGGTGCTTCAGCTGAAGCCGTGTGGCTGAATGAGGGCTTGAGCCACATGGCGGAGGAGCTGGGCGGCAAGCTGTACGAGACCCGCTACCCGTGCCCGAATCTGCCGCCATGTCCGCCGGCGGGACGCGGCAGCACCGCGCAGATCTTTCCCGATTCGGCGCAGGGGTTCCTGCCCCCGAACTTTGCCAATGCGTACGACTTCTTTTCGTCGCGTCTCGATTTTTCGTTGACATCGCCGACAGGTTTCGGCACGATCGAGGAACGTGGCGTGGCATGGCTGTTTCTGCGGTGGCTGGCCGACCAGAAGGGCGACGCGCGTCTGAAGGACCTGGTGCAGACACGGAACACCGGCACCGCAAACGTCGAAGCCGTGGCCGGGGAAACGTTCCGCACGCTCTTCGCCGACTTTCTGGCAGCGACGCTGCTGGATGATTTTCCGGGCGCGACCGTTGGCCAGATTCCATCGCGATACCAGTATCCGTCCCGGAATCTGCGGGCGATCTACGCTCGATTGAATTTCATCCAGCCGGCTGCGTACCCAACCGTCTATCCACTGGACGTCAATGACCTTGGCGGAGGCAGTCAGCTCACGCCCACGTCGGTGGCGCAGACACGACAGATGAAGCCAGGGTCGCTGGATCTGTTCAAGTTCACCTCAGCCGTGCCCAATGCCGGAGTTGCATTCCGGGCACCGTCGGGGCCATTCCTCTCGACGCTGAACGCGCAGCTGACGGTTGTCAGGCTTCCGGACTGATCGAGCGGGAGCGTTGCGTGGCTGGTGACATGCCAGCAGTGCCTGACGTTTGCGACGAGCCGCCATGGTCGCGATGAACGCAAGGCCCCGCATCTGGCGTTGGGTGCGGCGAATCGTCACGGTGGTGCTGCTGGCGGTGGCGGGCTTCCTGACACTGGTGCCCATCGGGCGGTATCTGGCGCGTGCGGCGTGGGAGGAGGGGAAGATCCTCGCGCGTCGCAAGCCGATCGACACGTTGATCCACGTTGCCGGTACCGCACCAGCGCTGCGAGCGAAGCTGCAACTCGTACTCGATGCACGTCGCTTTGCGATCGATTCTCTCGGGCTCAAAGCCGACGAGGAATTCACCACGTTCTCGCGCCTCGATCGCGATACGCTGGTCCTCGTGCTGAGTGCTGCGTATCGTGATTCACTGGCCTTCAGGAGCTGGTGGTTTCCGGTCGTGGGCCGTGTGCCATACAAGGGCTTCTTCGATTTCGAGGCGGGCAAGCGCGAGGCTCGCGCGGTGGACTCGGCGGGATTCGACGTGGTGCTCCGCCCGGCGGCTGCGTTCAGCACGCTCGGCTGGTTCAACGATCCGTTGTTGCCAACGACGCTCGGGCTCGACTCGCTCGAGCTGGCGAACACGGTGATTCACGAGTTGGTGCACACCACGTATTACGTGCCAGGACAGGCGGTCTTCAATGAGAGCCTGGCGAACTTCGCGGGGTCGCGTGGTGCCGAGCGTTTCTTCCGAGCGCGCGGCCAACCCGAGGCCGCGATGGAGGTAGCCAGACGCTGGGATGACGAACGCGTCATGGGGACGTTCTGGTCCATGCTGTACGCAACGCTCGATTCTGCATTCCGTGCGCATCCCGGCGACCGCGCCGCGCGTCTCGTGGCGCGTGATACGGTGTTCGCGCGCGCCAGGATCGAGCTCAGGACTCGCCTCGCACCGCAGCTGGCAACGATGGACTCCGCGAGCATCGCGCGCGTACGTCTCAACACCGCAGCAGTGATGGCGCGCCGGATCTACCTCACCGATCTGGAGCTGTTTGAACGCGTACTGCGCGGTGACAACGGGGACGTACGTGCGGGCGTTGCCCGACTGCTGGCACTGGCCCGTCTGGAACCCAGGGCGCCCTACAATGCGGTCCGGCGCTTCCTTGGTGATCCGATTCCGGACAGCGTGACGACACGCTAGGCTGGTGTCGTGACGGTCAGCTGAAGCGAGCGCGGAGCGCAGCGCGGACGTCGAGTGTGGATGTCACACCCGAAGCCGGAGGCGGTTCGTCTGCCGACGTATCGGCAACAATCTGCACGCGTTGCAGCGTTGCCAGCACGCCTGCGTCAAGGAACCTGGACTTCTGATCGAGAGCGAAATCAGCAGTCCAGCGATTGGCGTATGCATAGAGTGGATAGCTGACATGCAAATGCCGCTTTGCTCGCGTGAGGGCCACGTAGAAGAGCCTGCGTTCTTCTTCGAGCTGGTGGGCATCCTTGATCGATCGTGACGACGGGATCCAGCCATCGGCCGCCCAGAGGACGAAGACCGCCTCCCATTCCTTTCCCTTGGCGGAGTGGATCGTGCTGATGACGAGCGCATCGTCGTCGTCGTTCTCGCTTCCCTGCTCGAGGTCAGATGTCGCCGACGGCGGTTCAAGCGCGAGCGCGCTGAGGAATGCTCCACGGCCCTGATACCCGCTGGCGATGTGCTCGAGTTGGACGAGGTCGTTGAGTCGCGCCTCAGCGTCATCAAAGCGATGGCGGAGGATCCCGTCGTACACGCCGCGAATCAGCGCGATATCCGTGCCCGGATCAGCGCCGCTGCTCTCGGAGATCCGCCGCATCAGCGTGACCAGCGCCGCATGGATTGCGACCGCACGCGATGGCGGTGACCAGCTCGCGAGACCGTCGACGCGCCACGAGGCGTGCTCGATCGATTCGATGGCGCGCCGCGCAGACACCTCCCCGATCCCAGGCAGGAGTTGCAACAGCCGGAACCAGCTCACTTCGTCACGCGGGTTTTCTGCCACGCGGAGGAACGCGAGCATGTCCTTCACATGTGCGGCTTCGAGGAACTTGATGCCTCCCCACTTCTGGAACGGGATGCGACGGGCCGCGAGCTCGATTTCAAAATCAGCGCTCATGTATCCCGCGCGCACCAGCACAGCGATCTGGTCGAGACGCAACCCGTCTGTCTCGGTCAACTCGAGGAGACGGTCGCACGTGAACCGGGTCTGTGCCTGTTCGTCCCGTGTCGGAACGAGCCACGGCAGGTCCCCGGCGCGATCGTCAACGCTTCTGAGCTGCTTTCTGTATCCCTCGGTGGCCTGCGCGAGCACTGCGTTCGCCGTGTCGAGGATGGGCTGGGTACTGCGGTAGTTGCGGTCGAGTGTGACGAGTGTGGTGCCGGGAAATTGTGTCGGGAAGTCGAGGATGTTGCGCACCGTGGCGCCGCGAAAGGCGTAGATGCTCTGTGCATCGTCGCCCACGACCGTCACGTTGCTGTGCTCGACGCAGAGGCCGCGGAGGATCCGTGACTGCAGGACATTGGTATCCTGGTATTCGTCCACCAGCACGTGATCGTACCTGGCGCGGATCTGGTCGCCGAGCGGCGCAGATTCGAGCATCGCCGCCCAGAAGAGCAGCAGGTCGTCGTAGTCCACGAGGTTGCCCGTCAGCTTCCGTTCCACGTAGCCAGCGAACACCTGAGCGATGTCGGCCAGATCATCGACGTACTGCGGGAAGCCGTCACGCAGCAGGTCGTCGACCGTGCGGTCGGTGTTGATGTGCCTGCTGTAGAGCGTGTGCAATGTTTCCTTCTTCGGGAATCGACGCTCTCGAGCCGCGAAGCCGCACGCGGCACGGGCGAGTTGCATCAGGTCTTCGGCATCTGCCTGGTCGAGGATCGTGAATCCTTCCGCGATGCCTGCCTGCGGTCCGAACTTTCGCAGCAGATGGTGCGCGGTGGCATGGAACGTCCCGCCCTGCACGCGTCGGCCCTGCTGTCCTGAGATCCGCTCGACGCGTGTGAGCATCTCCTCTGCAGCGCGCCGCGTGAACGTGAGGAGCAGGATCCTTTCGGGACGGACGCCGCGTTCGATCAGCGCGGCGACACGATGGACCAGCGTTCGCGTCTTTCCGGTTCCGGCGCCAGCGACAATCAGCAGCGGTCCGCCACCGTGCGCGACCGCTGCACGCTGCTCATCGTTGAGCGCCGCAGTGGCGCTCGCGCGATCAGGCGCGTCGTGCGGTGATGGTGCTGGGGACATCGTCGTCGGAGGCTCGAGGAATGCTGAACGATACCGCCGCACGTCCGTGCTGCGTCAGTGGACGCAACGGCAGTTTCAGTGTGATCCCGGGTTTCGACAGCCTCGACGCGTCACCGCCGTGTCGTCCGGGTGATGCATGGAGCCTGCTGGCCTATGCCACGGGCTCGAGCGCCGGAAGCCAGGCCTCGAGTTCGGAGCGCGAGATGCCGACGGGTTGCAGCGAGAACACTTGTGCGAAGGCCGCGGCCACACGTTCCTGCATGTCGGCGAGCGCGGGAGCGAGCTCGCCCAGCTCCTGTCGTGTGCTCGTCATCACGACATCGGCGATTCCACACGGGGTGAAGAGATCGAAGAACGAGAGGTCGGTATCGACGTTGAGCGCGAAACCATGCCGGGTGACCCAGTCCCGGGCGTGAACGCCGATCGATGCGATCTTCCGCTGCCCGATCCAGACGCCGGTGTAGGTCGCCACGCGCGACGCCTGCAGGCCCACCGTGGCGAGCGCCACGATCAACGCCTGTTCCACCTGCCGAAGATACCAGTGCAGGTCCTGTGTGTGCTGCTTGAGGTCGACGATCGGATACCCGACGAGCTGTCCGGGGCCGTGAAACGTTGCATCGCCACCACGTTCGACTTCGAACCGCTCCACGCCACGCGCTGCGAGAACCGCGTCCGGGAGCTGCAGATTGCCGCCCTTGGTCGAGCGCCCGAGTGTGATGACTGGTGGGTGCTCCACGAGCAGCAGCACATCGTCGGGGACGGCACCGCTGATGCGTGCCGCCGAGACCGCCCGCTGGAGCCCGAGTGCCTCGCTGAACGCCAGACATCCGAGGTTCACCACCAGCAGGCGGCGCGTCGTCATGCGGTTGCCATCATGCGTGCACCATCTTCCCCATCGAGTCGAGGATGGCTTCGGCAACGGCTTCGGAGAGTGTCGGGTGCGCGTGCAGCGCGAGATCAATCTCCTCGACGGTGAACTCATTCTCGCGGGCCACGACGATCTCATGGATCAATTCAGTGGCATGTGCGCCGACAATGTGGGCACCGAGGATTTCTCCGTACTTCTCATCGCGGATGATCTTGACGAAGCCGTCGGTCTCGCCTGACGTGCGTGCGCGGCCGTTGGCCGAGAAGGGAAACCTGCCGACCTTGTACGCGAGACCCTTGGCCTTGACCTGCTCTTCAGTCATGCCGACCGATGCAACTTCGGGATGACAGTACGTGCAGCTCGGAATGTTGCCGTAGTTCACCGGATGCGCGTGTTGTCCGCCCAGCATGTCGGCCAGCACATGTCCCTCACGCGATCCCTTGTGTGCGAGCATCTGGTTGCCCGCGACGTCACCGATCGCGTAGACACCCTTCACTGATGTCTCGAATCGTTCATTGATCGCGATGAAGCCGCGGTCTGACTTCTTGACACCCAGCGCCTCGAGGCCAAAGCCGTCAACGTTCGGTGCACGCCCTGCCGCCACGAGCACATTGTCGACGGTCAGCGTTCGCGCCTGACCGCCGGCTTCGAACGACAGCGTGACACTATTGGCCTCCACCTTGGCCGCTGTGATCTTCGCACCGGTCACTGACTCGATTCCGCGCTTCTTGAACGCGCGCGCCAGCTCGGCGGATGCATCTGCATCTTCGATCGGCAGGATCCGTGATGCGACCTCGATGAGCGTCACCGTGGTGCCGAACGCATTGAACACATCGGCGAACTCACAGCCGACCGCTCCCGCTCCCACGACCGCCATGGTCGTTGGCGCGGCGCCAAGCACGAGCACTTCGTCGGACGAAAGCACCGTGGTCTTGTTGATCTCGAGACCAACCTGTGGCAGGCCGCGCACGCGCGAGCCTGTGGCAATCACGAGGGCCTTTGCCGCGGTGTGGGCTTCGACCTTGCCATCGGCATCCTTCACTTCGACGGTCGTCGGACTGGTCACACGACCGGTTCCGCGGATGTAGGTGACCTTGTTCTTCTTGAGGAGGAACTCCACGCCCTTGGAGTTCTGCGTGCTGACCGCGCGTGAGCGCTTCATCGCCGGGCCGTAGTCGACGGTGATCGGCCCGGTCGAGATACCATGCTCTGCCGCGTGGCGCACCTTGTTGGCCAGCGATGCGCTTTCGAGGAGTGACTTGGCGGGGATGCAGCCCCACAATACGCACGTGCCGCCGAGGGCTTCGCGCTCGATGACCGCGACCTTCAGACCAAGCTGCGCACTCCGGATGGCGCAGACGTACCCGGCGGGACCGCCGCCGAGGATGATGACGTCGAACGATGCCATGACGATCTCACGTAGGGGATCGGGCGGCAGATGCCGCGCCGCGACTCACCGCTCCGAAAGGGAACGGGAGTCGAGGAAAGATGCCTCTCTTGCGCACGTGACTCCAGTGTTCCGCACCGGAAATCCTGACTTGAACTCAGGCGAACGGGGCAAGCAGGAGCAGCGGGACCGCCGCGACGAGCACTCCCGCCACGATCGCGGTTGGCCACCGTTCGTCGAAGGCTCGGCGATACGCGAGAATACTCCACGGGACCAGGCCGATGCCCAGCAGCAGCGTGTGAAACGACGGCCTCGCGACTGAGGAGCGCAGTGCGTTCCATGCCTGCGACAGTCCGGCGATCTGGCCGTCCTCGACGTACCGAACGCCGCTCGCTCCCTGGAGGTAGGCCGCGTACTCGAAGCCGAACCGTGTGACGAGCAGCAGCAGCGGCACAGCCAAGCCCCACCAGAGCACAAACCACCCGCAAAAATGCGCTGAGAAAATCATCTCCGCAGGACCATCCCGCCGCCGCGTGATGCGAAGTGCCGCGATGATGGCGATGACGCTGAATGCCATGATCGGAAACCAGAGCAGCGGGATCACATTCATGGCGGTGGCGGCATCGTGCAGCAGGTCGCGTGGTGCATCGAACGACGCGCTGCCGAGTGCCCGCGTGGTCAGCCCCGCGACGACTTCCTCCGTGCGGTCCGTGCCGATTCGCAATGACCGATCGGGGCGCGGGCGGAGACTGCCGACGAAGCTCAGCGACGCAAACAGGATTGCCGCCACGCTGACCACGGCCAGCGGACCGAAGTACCGGCGCCGGTGGCCACCGAGGTAGTCGGCCGTCAGTTCACCCGGTGCAAGGACCAGCGCGCCGAGGGTTCTGAGGAACCGACTCTCACTCTCGAGAAAGAGTGCGGTGATCTTCTGCGCGAGGCTTCGCTGCGCGACTCTTCGTGTGGTGATCGGCGTGTCGTGCCCGCAGGCTGCGCATCGCTCCCCGGCAAATGGGGCGCGGCAGCGCGCACATTCCTGCGCTGTGATCCCGGGACCGACCGGCGTGCGCTTGCTTGGCCAGAGGACCGATGAGGACTCCGTCCGCTCGAAGTTTGCAACGGGAGGCTCCATTCGCCTCCGAGGCTTCTTGGCCGCCTTCGCCGCGATGGCGAGCGGCTTGGCGGGTGTGATCCCCGCAGTCAGAGGCACCGCGACGTCTTCGGCGTCCGGCTCGAGCGGGGTTTCGTCAACCGTACCGGCAATTGCCCAGTCGTCAGGCACGGCGATGCCCTCGCCCGGCTCGGAAACGCCTGCGGCAGGGGGATTGAGAAAGCTTTGAATGGACTGGCCGGCGAGGTAGACCGGAATTTCCACTGCGCCCGGCATATCGAGCCCGGGCACGAGATCCTGTTGGCCGATCGGCGGCTGCGACGCCGTCCCGGACCGGATGGACGATGGAATCGCCTCGCCGGTCTCCGGTGTCACCCTGAGCGACAGTTGCTCCCACCGATGATCGGCGGGAGCGACCCGGGGAAGCGGAATATTGAGATCGTCTTCGTCGAGATCGAGCAGGGACGCCAGTGTAATCCGCTGCTTCCCGGCCGGCGTCGGGACTGAAGGCCTGGGCATCGTCGACCGGTTCTGCTGGAGGGTCGACTCTGCGGATTGGGGTTCTTCGTCAGCCATTGAGTCCTGTAAACCGGGAGCGTCAGTACACGAGCATGAGTGGATTCTCAATTAGACGCCTCAAACTCTGCAAGAACTGTGCACCCAGCGCACCATCGATCACGCGATGGTCGCAGCTCATCGTGACGCGCATCCGCTTGCGGACTTCGACCCGGCCATTCTCGACGACAGCCTTGTCTTCGACGGCGCCGACCGCGAGGATCGCCGCTTCGGGCGGGTTGATGATGGCGGTGAATTCGTCGATCCCCAGCATGCCGAGGTTGGACACCGACATGGTCGCACCGGTGTACTCGTGCGGCTGGAGCTTGCGGTCACGGGCCCTCTTGGCAAGCTCCCGGGCTTCGAGGCTGATCTGCGAGAGTCCCTTGAGGTTCGCATCGAAGATCACGGGCGTGATGAGACCCTCCGGGATCGCCACGGCCATGCCGACGTGCACACGGTGGTGCTGGCGAATCTTGTCGCCCATCCAGTGAGAATTCACCTCTGGGTGCCGTGTGAGGGCGACGGCGACAGCCTTCAGGATGATGTCGTTGACGCTGACCTTGTACTCTGGTCCCATCGCGGCCATCGCGGCGCGCATGTCCGTGACCCGGGTCAGATCGTACTCGGCGGACAGGTAGAACGTCGGCACTGGCCCGATCGACTCTGCGAGGCGCCGAGCGATGGTCTTTCGGATCTGGGTGAGCGCCAGATCGGTGAAATCGTCAGATGTGGCGCCGGGTGCCGCTGGCTTGGCCCCCGCAAGGAGCGTGGCCCCGACTGCCACCGCCTCTTCGATATCCCGCTTGATGATCCGTCCGCCGGGGCCCGATCCACGAACCTGCCCGATGTCCAGCCCGCGTTCGCTGGCCATCCGTCGGGCAAGAGGTGATGCAAGCTGTCGACCCCCGGTGTCGCTCGCGTGCAACGCTTGCTCGGTCACATGGTCATGGACCGCCGGCATTGGTGTGCGCGGGGACGCCGCGATCGGCACTGCCGGGCGAGGGGCCGGAGCAGCAACGGCTGCTGGACGGGTTGGAGGGGTTGGAGCGGGTGTGGCCGTCGGCGCCGATTCCGGAGCGGGAGCCGGAGCCGTCGGCGACGCTGTCCCCGCGGGCGCCGCGCCAGCCAGCATTGCTGCGATGTCTTCATCCGCGCCCGCGACGACGCCGATCAGCTGGCCCACGGGTGTGGTTGCGCCTTCCGGGATCAGGCGGGCGCGCAGCACACCATCGCCGCGCGCCACGAGTTCCATGATCGCCTTGTCCGTTTCAACCTCGGCGAGGACGTCGCCGCTCTTCACGGCATCGCCCTCGTTCTTGTTCCACTTCACGAGGCGCCCTTCTTCCATGGTCGGAGAGAGCGCTTCCATCATCACCTTGGTGGCCATCGTCAGGATTCCGGCGGAGGAGTGATCAGTCGAGATACAGGGCGCGGCGCACCGCGGCGATGGTCTTCGGCAGGTCGGCCTTGGCGGCCTTTTCGAGCCCCTTCGCGTATGGCATCGGCGCATCCGCCTGGGTCACGCGCAGCACCGGGGAGTCGAGGTCATCGAAGCACTCACGTTGCACGAGATCCGTGATCTGTGCGCCCACGCCGGCGAAGTACCACCCTTCCTCGAGCACGATGCAGCGATTGGTCTTTCGCACGCTGTTGACGATGGCTGCCTCGTCGAGCGGACGAATGCTTCGGAGGTCGACGACGTCGAGTGTGATGCCGTCCTTCGCGAGCTGATCGGCCGCTGCCATGGCGACCAGTACCTGCTTGCCCCAGGTCACGATCGTCGCATGCTCGCCCGTGCGCTTGAGCTCCGCGACGCCGAGTGGCACGACGTACTCGCCATCCGGTACTTCGCCCTTGTTGTTGTAGAGCATTTCACCCTCAAGGAAGCAGACCGGGTTGTCGTCACGGATTGCGGCCTTGAGCAGACCCTTGGCGTCATACGGCGTCCCCGGTGCCACGACCTTCAGGCCAGGGATGTGTGCGAGCCAGCTTTCCCACGCCTGACTGTGCTGTGCACCGAGCTGCAGCGCCGCGCCATTGGGACCGCGGAAGACAATCGGCACGTTGAACTGTCCGCCCGACATGTACAGCATCTTCGCCGCCGCATTCACCACCTGGTCGATGGCAAGCAGCGCGAAGTTCCATGTCATGAACTCGATGATCGGACGCAGGCCCACCATGGCAGCACCGACGCCGACGCCGGCGAATCCCAGCTCGGTGATCGGCGTGTCCACCACGCGCATCTCACCGAACTCCTGAAGCAAGCCCTTGGAGACTTTGTAGGCGCCCTGGTAGGCACCGACTTCCTCGCCCATGAGGAAGACGCGCGCGTCGCGCTGCATCTCTTCACGGAGCGCCTGATTGAGCGCGTCTCGGTATGTGATGATCGGCATGGTTCAGCCCCACGCCGCGGCTGTCACGCCGCTGTCGCTGGTGGTGTCGACGTACACGTGTTCCATCAATGCCTCGAGTGGCGGCTCGGGGCTCGCTTCAGCGAAATCCCACGCATCCTGCACGATGGCCTTGATCTCGACGTCCAGATCGTGCATCACCTGGTCGGTGAGGGTCCCACGCTGCTCCATGTGCAGCCGAAGCAACGCGATCGGATCGCGCTGCAGGTGCTCGTCCAGCTCGGCCTTGGTTCGGTACGTGCCGCTGACGGCGTCTGACATCGAGTGACCCATGAATCGATAGGTGCGCATCTCGAGCAATGTCGGACTCTGTTCCGTGCGTGCACGACCGACGGCCTCCTCGATCGCTGCGCGTACGGCCAGGACGTCCTGGCCATCCACGACAGCGCGGTGCATGTCGTAGCTGCCAGCGCGCTGGTAGATGTCGTTGATGGCCGAGGCGCGTTCGACGGCGGTGCCCATGCCGTAGCGATTGTTCTCGATGATGAAGAGCACGGGCAGCTTCCAGAGTGCCGCCATGTTGAGGGCTTCATGGAATGCCCCGTTGTTCACGGCTGCCTCGCCAAAGAAGCAGGCGATCACCTGGTCGCCGCCACGGTACTTGATCGCGAACCCGACGCCGGTGGCGATCGGAAGATGACCGCCAACGATTCCATGACCGCCGAGGAACCCGGAGGCCTTGTCGAACATGTGCATCGAACCGCCCTTGCCGCCTGCACATCCATCAATGCGGCCGAACAGCTCGGCCATGATCGATCGTGGTGTCATGCCGCGCGCGAGCGCCTGGCCGTGATCACGATACGTGGTGATGACGTAGTCATCGGCGCGGAGGTGACTGAGCGTGCCGGTGCTGACGGCCTCCTGCCCGATATACAGATGGCAGAAACCGCCGATGCGACCGATGGCGTACGCCTCGGCGCAACGCTCCTCGAATCGACGCTGCAGGAGCATCGAACGGAGCAGTGACAGGTGCAGTGTGCGCTCCGCATCAGTCGCCTGTGCGGACGCGGCGGGCTTCGGCGAGGCTTTCGCCGTGGAAGTACGCTTGGCCATTGGATTGGGCTACAGTGGGTTGAACGACAGTGTCACAGAGCCCAGCGGGCCCCGCGTTGTCCGGACGCTCCCTACTGTGAGCGGCGTATCGCACCTGCATCGACACGGCGCCAGGTCTACTCCCAGAGCCAGCCGTACCTACAGAACAGACTCAGCTCACTCCGGCAGCCTGGACCTGCTCCCATGCGTGATAGGATGAGCGTACCAGCGGCCCGCTTTCGACGTGCCGGAAGCCGAGCGACATCCCCACGTCGTAGAGATGGCGGAACTCCTCTGGCGTGTAGTATCGGTCGAGTGCGATGTGACTCTCGGAGGGCTTCAGGTATTGACCGAGCGTGAGGATATCCACGTCCACCGAGCGCAGATCCTTCATCACTTCAATGACCTCCTCGATGGTCTCACTCATGCCGAGGATAATGCCTGTCTTCGTGAGAATATCCGGGGCGTAGGCCTTGGCGAGGCGAAAGATGCCCATGACCCGCTCGTAGCGACCCCCGGGCCGCGCCTTTTTGTACAGGCGCGGTACGGTCTCGGTATTGTGGTTGTAGATCTCCGGCTTCGCGTCCAGCACGTGCTCGATGGCGTCGCGACTGCCCTGAAAGTCCGGTACCAGCACTTCCACGGAACAGCCCGGCACCATCTCGTGGATCAGCCGGATGGTCTCGTGAAAATGGTGCGAGCCGAAGTCCGGCAGATCGTCGCGATCAACCGAAGTGATGACGGCATGGCGAAGGCTCATTGCCGCGACTGCGCTTGCCACCTTCTCGGGTTCCGCGAGGTCGAAACTCGGCGGCCGCCCGTGCGAAACTGCGCAATAGGCGCAGTTTCGGGTGCAGACATCACCAAGAATCATGAACGTGGCGGTCCCGTGGTCCCAGCATTCGCCAATGTTCGGGCAGCGCGCCTCTTCACAGACCGTGTGGAGTCCCAGCTCCCGCATCATCCCCTTGATGCGGAGATAGTTCTCGCCGCCTGGCGCCTTCACCTTCAGCCAGGGTGGCTTCCTGTCGGGCAACGGCTCGGCACGATGGCGGCCGAGGATCTGGTACAGGTGCTGTTCCATGGTCCGGCGTACGTGGACATCACTGCCACGAGACGGGAGCGCCGATGAGTCGCGCTCTGCCGCCGTCTCGCTAAAGCGCAATCCGGTGTGGAGGTGAAGGTATGCGCCCGGAAACCTGATAGGAAGGCACATAACCATCAAAACGAGCTAGTCAGGTTACTGCCGCCGACGTGCGCAATTTCATTGACGCTGCGGCTTGAACCGCGAGGGGCTGAAGAGCTGGTGGAGGGGGCTTCGGGCAGCCTGAGTGACCGCCGCTGCGACGATCGCGCCAGTCAGTGGCCCCAGCAGAATGCCGTTTCGACCGTGGCCGCAGGCATAGATGACGCCCGGAGATCTGTCGTCGGGACCGATGATCGGGAGGCCATCAGGCGTCATTGGTCGCAGGCCCGCCCAGGTGTTGAGCATCGGTGCGCTGCCGAGGGCAGGGGCGATCCCTGAAGCAAGCGCGCGAATCCGTTGCACGCCGTCTTCCGAGTGCGACGCGTCGAGGCCTGCGTCGTCGTCAACCGAGCCGAGAATCGTTCGACCGTCGCCGCGTGGAATCGCACAAGCATCACCAAGGGCAACCACGTGACGAAGCATCTTGCTTGCGACTGACATCAATTGCCCGCGGAGCGGTGCAACCGGCAGGAGCGTCGGGACGCCCATGAGTGCTGGCGCCCATGTGCCGCAGGCCACCACGACACGCATTGCCGATCGGGTCGAGCCATCGCCGAGCGTCAGCGACACAGGGCCTTCCATGCTCAGACCGGGCCTGATTCCGGCGACTGTCTGCTGGACGACCCGTACGTGAACGTGTCGGCCGACCGCGTGCTTGAGCGCCGTAAGGAGAGCGAGCGGATTGACGGCACCGTCATGCCGGTGGTGCAGCGCGCCGCCATGATGCAAAAGGTGCGGCTCGAGTTCTCCGAGTGCGTTGGCATCGAGCCAGTCGATTCCGGGCTCGGCCCGCGCGCGGAGGCGTTCCGTGTCATCGAGGTCGCTCGCGAGCTCGATGATTCCATCGCGGTTGAGTGGCACCTTGAGACCGGTGCGCTCAGCAAGCTCTGCCGTAAAGCTCGGCCAGAGATCGCGGGCCTGGCGAAAGACCGGCTGGTGCGGTCCAGACGCGACTCCGCGCCCGGTGTCCAGCATGCCGCCTGCGGCGGTGGAGGCCTCACCTGCGCGAACGTCGGTGCAGAGCATGACATCGAGGCCAGCATCGGCAATCGCCAGTGCGCTGCACAGGCCAGCAATCCCGGCGCCGATCACGGCGACGTCAGCATTTGAATGGGTCACGGGGTATTCGTGGAAGAGGGCGTGCATAAATATCGCCCTGCTCGAAACTCTCCGGCATCGGGGTGCGTAGTGAACGGCAGAACTTCCCGGAGGAAGGTGAAATGCTGAAGACGATCTTCACGATAGGTATTGTGTCACTGCTCGCACTGTTTGCCCTCAGGGTGATCGGTGTGCTGTTCTTCCCGCTGATCGGGCTGGCGGTGAAAATTCTCCTGATCGGCGCCGTGGTGTACGGTGTGATGCTGGTGGTCGCGCCGGGAACGGCGCGGCGACTGCGCGACAAGGTGAACTCGCCCCGCTCGTACTAGCCCGGATTTCTCACCAGCTGGCGTGAATCGGCGTGTCGTCGTGCGGTCTGTGGAGGTGTCGACGTCCTGGGGCGAAATCCGGCACTGGAGCGACGTCACAGGCCATGGGTGCGGTGTCGATGGGGCCGTGGGACGGC
>JANMNM010000321.1:0-16695 GCA_031373905.1 Gemmatimonadaceae bacterium
GTCGATGCGCCGTTTCGCCGCGATTGTCGTGATACCGATGGCACGCGCACTGCGCATGGTGGTGCTGGCCGGCCTCGTTCCGTCGCTGGGCATGACGCAGGTGGCTGTCCGCGCGCGAATCAACGGCAGCATCTATGACAGTGTCTCGATGCGGCCGCTCTCCGGCGCCACAGTGCGCATCGTGCGCGCCGATGATCCCTCGGTGGGCCACAGCGCGACCACCGGAATCACAGGGTCATTCAGTTACGACGGCATTCCCGCCGGCACCTGGCTCGCGACGTTCCTGCATCCCATGCTCGACTCGCTGCGCCTCGAGCCCGGCATCGTGAAGATCGAGATCAACGAACCCGGCACGATCCAGGTGCCGCTTGCCACGCCGTCGCTTCGCACCGTGATGACGCGCACCTGCCGGGTGGCACTGGCCGCAGACATGGGCATGCTCTCAGGCGAAGTCCGACGCGCTGGCGACGACGCGCCGCTGGCTGGCGCGAGAGTCTTCGTCGAATGGCCGGAATGGGTGTTGCAGCGCGGGCGGCTCGTCACTGACTGGCGCCGCATCGTGGCGCGCACTGACTCCACCGGTCGGTATGCGCTCTGTGGCGTGCCTGCGGGCAGCGCGCTCAAGAGCTACGCATGGAGTGGTGCCGATACCACCGGCGCGATCGAGGTTCCGGTCCCGCTGACCGGCTATGCCCTGCAGGATTTCACCATCGCGCCGCTCGAGGTCATTACGGTGCGCCTCGATTCTGCGGCGGTTGCGGCGGCCGGTGCCAACGGAGCGCAACGGCGCGCGGCTGGTGACAGTGGCGCCACGCTCACGGTGCGTCGCGGTCGCGCCGCAGTGCGCGGCATGGTTCGGACGCTGGATGGGCGCCCGATCGCCAACGCCGTCGTGCGCGTGATCGGCAGCGGGTCACAGGTCCGCTCCGCTTCCACGGGGACGTTTGCGATCTCCGACGCCGGCGCGGGAACGCAGACCGTCGAGGCACGCGCCATCGGCTACCAGCCAACGCGAATGCCGGTCAGCCTGCGCGAGGGTGAGCCGACATCGGTGATCATGCGCCTGTCGATTCAGCGCGTGCAGCTCGACACGGTGCGCGTCGTGGCGGGACGGCAGATCGCGCCCGAGGTGCGCGCCATCGAGCGCCGCTGGCGCACCGGCGTCGGCACCGTGCTCGACGGAAACACCGTCCGTGAGAAAGCCAGCCTGTTCGTCAGTGATGCGCTGCGCGGCGTCAATGGCGTTTCGGTTTCGCAGGTCGGCGGGTTCGGTCAGGCCGTGATGATGCGCTCGCCATTCAATGGTGCGGAGTGTCTGGCGAACATCTTTCTCGATGGTCAGCTGATCCCGAAGTCGGCGGGCAACGTCACCCTCGATGACCTTGCGCGAAAGGAGGATGTCGCCGCGATCGAGGTGTACGCGCGCGCCAATCTCGTGCCGGCTGAATTCTCGAACATCTCGTCGGGGTGTGGCGTGGTGGTGCTGTGGACCAGGCGTGCGACGGGTGGTGTCACGCCGCTCAATCCACGTCAGCAGGCCGCGAAGCCCTGAGCCCGCGGCACCAGGTTTGCTACGAACTCAGGTCATGCGGGCATAAGCGCAGATCACGCACCGTCTGTCAGGGCCATCATGGTCGTTGCATCGCTTCGTCATCTCCTCGCGCTCGCGTTCGCGCCCCTGCTCGCTGCGTGCGGCTCCGGCAACACCAGCGGCAGGCCGCCGGCACCGGTTGACCCCGGGCCGGGTGCGGCCCCGTCGCTGTCACGCACCGTCGTGCTCACAGGCCTCAGCAGTCCGTGGGACATCGCGTTTGCACCCGACGGCGCGATGCTCTTCACGGAGAAATGCCGCGGGCTCTCCGTGCGACTTGCCGATGGATCGATCGTCCGGCTGTTCGGCACCTCGGGCTCGGCACTGGTGGCGCCGGATCTGTCGTGCGAAGGACAGAGCGGCATGCACGGTGTGGCGCTCGATCCCGCGTTCGCAACGAATCGCCGTGTGTACGTGTTCATGGGCTCCACCATCAGCACGCCGCGCACCAATCGTGTCGTGCGACTGGTCCTCAGCGCCGACCTCCGTCAGGCCAGTCAACGCACGGACATCGTCACCGACATTGCCTTCAAGCACGTCGCCACCGCCAACGGCGGCGCCGGCTCTCACAGTGGCGGCAGGCTGCGTTTCGGGCCCGACGGCTTTCTCTACGTCACGACTGGCGACAACCACAACCCAACCATTCCGCAGAGCCCCACGGTACTCGGCGGCAAGGTGCTGCGGATTGCGACCGATGGTGACGCGGCTCCCGGCAACAACGCGCCCACGGGCTTTGATCGACGCATCTTCACCTACGGTCATCGCAACGTGCAGGGTATCAGCTTCCGGCCAGGCACGGGGCAACCGTTCATCGGAGAGCATGGGCCGAATCACACCGATGAAGTGACCGCGCTGCAGAACGGTGGCAATGGCGGCTGGGATCCACAGAACCGGCCAGCACTGAGCTGCCCCGACAGCTACTGCGGCTACGCCGGCACGGCGACGTCGATGCCGATGACGGATCTGGCTCGCTTCCCATCAGCGCTGCGCCCGTCGTGGACGAACAATGCCGCATCGCAAGGCATGGGACCCGTGGCATTTCTCGTCGGCGCGCAGTGGGGAACGTGGAATGGCCGACTGGCGGTCGGGATCATGGGAGGCACACGCCTCGAGATCCTCGAACTCGACGCCGCCGGCCTGACGATCGGCACGACGAACTCCGGACTTCCCGGCGTGCGATTCCGCGGCCTGACTCAAGGTCCTGACGGAAGTCTCTACGTCGCCACCGATGCAGGAGAAATCTGGCGCGTGACGCCGACGCCGTAGCGCAACCGCCGTTCCGTCGCGCGCCGTCGGTTCGCTACGCGGCCACCATGCCCGCGTCAACGCCCGGCGTGTAGGGCATCCGTTGTCGGATCGCATTGACCACCATGCGCTCGAACGCCGGATACACCTCGGGATCGAGCTCCGTCCCCTGCAGTCCGCGCAACAGGTCCAGTGCTCGTTCGTGTGACCACGCGTCCCGATACGGCCGCTTTGAGCAGAGCGCGTCGTAGATGTCGCACACGTGAACGATCCGGCTGGCATAGTGCGCGTCGCGGCGGAATGACACCGACGGATACCCGCCCTTTCCATTGAACCAGATGTGATGCTCGTAGGCCACCGTGGCGGCCAGCACGTTCCCGGTGCCGCGCTGCGTGAGAATCTTCGCACCCTCCACCGGGTGCGCCTTCATGTACGCAAACTCCGCGTCAGTGAGCCTGCCTGGCTTCACCAGCACTTCGTGTGGAATCCGCGTCTTGCCGATGTCGTGCAGCAGCGCTGCACTTCCGATCGCGCGCACCTGGCTGGCACTCAGACCGAGTGCCTCTGCCAACCCGATCGAGAGCATCGAGACATTGCACGAATGTGTCGTCGTGTACTGGTCGAAGGTCTTCAGATCCAGCAACGGCAGCACCAGATGCTGCTCCCGATGAATCGTCACCGCCAGCCCGTGGACGATGGCCTCCACTTCAGCCATCGGCACGGCGCGACCCGCCGCGACCTCGTCGTGCACGAAGCCAGTGGCGTCCGTTTCTTCCATCAGCGACGCGGACGAGAGTGACTCGACTACAGAGGCGAGCCTGGCGTCGATGGGCTCGCCAGCGCCAGATGCAACGGTCAGTGCGCCAATCCTGATACCCTGACAGGACCAGGCCGGCGCAACCTGACCCGCCATCGACAGGCGAAGGCGCAGTGCCGCGAGGAAGTTCTGCACGTCGCCGCCCGTTGGTGGCTGGGCTGCGTCGATCTCGATCCGCTGGATGCCCACGGCGGCCAGTCGCGCACTCCACTCCCAGGCCTTGAGTTCTCCCAGCACGCGCGTACCGAGCACCACGTCACCATCGACGAGCGAGATGCGGATCGTGCCCTGCTCGGAGAGCATGCGCAGCATGGCCTCGTGCGTTCGAGCCAGGACGGCATGGCGCAACGGATGCTCTTCGCCGTACAACGCGATCGTGGCGAGGGCTTGCCCGAGGACCGTGAGGAAATTCGTGACCGAATTCATGGTGTATCCTGGCGTGTGGCGCGCGGCGCGATCGAATGCCCACTCGGGGCTGCCTTCGCGCCGCGGGCAAGTGCCAGCGCCGGAGCCACCTCCGGGTCATGCGAGTAGTACTGTTGCAGCGCACCGAGCGCCGTCGCCGTCAGCAGCGACGGCTTGGCCAGCACTCGGCGGCGCAGAATGGGACTGCGTGTCAGCACGTGGCCCAGAAGCCAGTCCCGCACCGCAGGCAACTGCGTGGTGGCTGCCGATCGGATGGCGATGGCGCGGAACGGCGCCTTCTGCGCCTCCGAGTCGGCGAACCGCATCAGATGCCCTGCGACCCCGCTCGACACGGAGTGCGTGCGGCCATCGCGTGGGACATTGACGAAGCGATCGATGAAGTCGAGGACCGTCTCCACCACGCGCGCGTCGTCGTCGAGCAGTCCGCGGCGTATGACCGCATCACGAACCGGATCCATCTCGAGCAGCATGCCAACCGCGACGCCGCGCACCTGCGGATTCTCATGGTCGAGGAACTTCAGCATCGCACTGACATCGTGCGTGCCCTTCTGCCCGACGATCAGCTCACGCAACAGGCTGAGCAGGTTTCGCGCGAAGAACCAGGTTGCCCCATCCAGCCGTGCGATGAGTGTCGCCCGCATCGGCTCGCCAAAGCTGCGCAGTCGTTCAACGATCAGCTCACGCGCCTCGCGCGACTCGGCCACCGCCAGTGCTTCGAGCAGCGTGTCTGCCATGGACATGTCGATCGTGCCAAGCAGCGCGCGGGCCGCGTCAGCGTTGACCGGATTGCGTTGCAGCAGTCGCTTCACTTCCGCAGGCGCCGTGATCTGCTCACGGATCAGCCTCGCGCTTTCCGTCGGACCAGCGAGCGCAAGCCACTCGAACAGCATCGGCAGTGATCCACTCGCGATCAGCGCCGTCACGGCCGCACGCGTGTCGTCGCCGACGACGTCGATCTCGAGTGACATCTGCAACACCCGCGCCGCCTCGGTCGCAGGCGCCTCGTCAAGAATCGTCGTCGCCTCGGGCGACAGGCGATGCCGCTCGCTGACGACCGCAATCTGATCGAGCAGCCGCACGTGCTCCTCGGGATTCGGGTCGCTGAGAACCCACCCTTCGACGAGTTCCTTCGCCGCCGATCGGAAGGTCGCGTCACTCATGCCTTCGCGGTGCCGTGATGCGTGCTGTGACAGCTTCATCATCAGCCGGAGCAGATGGTGCGACAGCTGCTGCTCGGACGCGCCCGCCGCCACCTGCAACCAGTTGCTCACTGCCAGCACGGGCAGCACATCCACGACCTGCAGCATGAATTCCTGCTGCTGTGTGTCCCGCCCGAGCGCGCGAATGATCGGCGCGAACGATGAGTCGCCGAGCTGCTCGATGACGTGACTGAGCCGCTCGCCGATCTTTGCGCGCAACTCCGGCGGTGCCTGCGCCCCCTGGGCGGCGAGATTCATCAGTGTCATCGCCGTGCGGGGTGCAAGCTCCGGCTGTGCGACCAGTGTCTGCAGGGATGCCGAGATCTCGGTGATCTGCTCCTCTTCCCGCAGCATCACATCAAGAGCGGATTCGTCATCCCCGGTTGCCGCGACGACGTCGGAGCTTCTGTGCGTTCCGAAGCCGTACTGTCGCCCGGTGCCGTCGGTGGCGATTTGTGCCAGCGCCTGCCAGAGCGCCGCCATCGAGGCGTCTGCCGACTTCTCGGCATCGCCGAGCATCAACGCATCGTACGCGACGCGACCGACGATGATGCCGTTGATCTCCGGCAGCGCGTCTGGCGCTGTTGCACCGCTGGCATCCGTGGCCGTGTTGTCGATCACGAGCCAGGCGATGAGCTGCTGCAAGCGATCGAGATCGACGCCGGCGTGGAACGTCAGCGCACCCACCCCACGCTTGTGCAGCCGCCCAGCCAGCTCCTTCGTACTGTTCATCGCGGTCGGCAACGCCTGAGCGTTGAGCATCAGTTCGTGCTTCGAGACACCGATCGTGAGCGTGGAGCGCGTCCTCAGCACCTCGTGCAGCGCGTCGACGGCCTTCTCTTCGCTGCTCGTGACCATCGGATGACCGGCACCGTACGTCCGACGCCGGTTGCAGGCCACGTGAAACTGCGCCAGAAATGCAGACAAGGCCGCATCGCCGTCCGGAGCGATGCGTCTGGACGAGAGCGGCGTGGGTGCACGACCAAGGGCGAAAGCTGACATGTCCGGATAAGGACGGGTCAGCATGGGGGCCGGTCACGCGTGCCAGTCAGGAATTCGTGTCGTCCCGTGGTGGAAACACCCCCGCCCGCCGACGAGCGAAACCGGCAGGTTACCCTGAACTATCCGTTTGCCGATTCCCGTGCCCGGGTCGCGCGGAACAGTGCCCCACCCAGCGTCACGACGCCAAGCACCAACCCACCCGCCACGATCCCGATCACGGCATCGATCAGGGTCGTCCCGAGGGTGCCAAGCACTCCGCTCACCGATGACAGCCGTTCGCCGATCCCAGCCACGAAATGTTCTATGGCCGGGACAGCGTGCGCGATGATGCTCCCGCCCACCATGAACATCGCAGCCGTACCCACCAGCGCGATGCCCTTCATCATCACAGGCGCCCCACGCAGGATCCATCCGCCCAGACGGCGCCTGAACGACGGCCCGTCACCGGTGCCGCTCTCGTAGAGACGAAGACCCAGATCATCGAGCTTCACGATCGCGGCGACCAGCCCATACACGAGGACGGTTATCCCCACGGCCGCAAAGCTGAGCGCGAAGATCTGCTGGCCGATGGGCCGCGTCGACATCGTGCCGAGCGCGATCACCACAATCTCGGCTGAAAGGATGAAGTCGGTGCGAACCGCTCCCTTGATGCGGTCCCGCTCCATTGCCACGACATCCACCGTCGGGTCCGTCAGCACCGCGATGTGCTCGGCATCATCCCGATGCTCATCGCTCGCGTCGGCGTGGAACATCCGGTGCCAGACCTTCTCGAATCCTTCGTAGCAGAGATACAAGCCACCGATCATGAGCAGCGGCAGGATCGCCACCGGCAGGAACGCGCTCACCAGAAGAGCCACCGGCACGAGAATGACCTTGTTCCACAGCGAGCCCTTCGCCACGGCCCAGACGACCGGCAGCTCCCGGTCCGCGTGCACGCCCGACACCTGATTGGCGTTCAGCGCCAGGTCATCGCCCACGACACCAGCCGTCTTTTCGGCGGCCACCTTGCTCAGCATCGCCACGTCGTCCAGCAGCGAAGCGATGTCGTCGATCAGTGCGAGCAGGCTCGAGGCGGGCATGGCGGGGGCGGTGCGGGGTGGCGTGGCTCTGATTGGCTTCCCCAACGTATCGGGAACCCGGAAACGCGGGTGGCAGAGGGCATCAGCTGCGTGCCGATCTCGAGTCCAGCAATATCCGTGTCAAACACCGGCATCCCTCGGGTGGCGCCATCATAGCGCCCGTTTGCGGACACTGTTCCGACACTGATTCATGAATGCGCTCCGCCAAGCGCAGACTGCGCAAAATCTGCCTACGATTTTCCCGCCAGACCGCATCACGACTGCAGCAGCCGCTCCCAATATCCCACGTCCACCCACCGCCCGAACTTGAACCCGGTCTGCTGAAAGTGCGCCACTTTCCGGAAGCCGACCTTCTCGTGCAGCGCGACACTCGCCTCGTTCGGCAACGCGATGCCGCCCATCACGGCATGAATCCCCTGGTCGCGCAGCGCCGCACACAGTCTGCCGTAGAGCGCGGTACCAATGCCGCGGCCGCCCTGACCGGGAGCCAGATAGACAGTCGCCTCGGCGGAGAAACGATAGCCGATCCGCGTTCGCCACGGTGAGGCATATGCGTAGCCCACCACGCCAGTCTCCGCGTCGGCCACGAACCAGGGGTAGCCGGCCGCGACCAGCTCCGCGAGGCGACGGGCGATCTCGGCATCGGTGACCGGCACATCCTCGAACGTGACCACGGAGTCACGCACATAGGTGTTGTAGATCGAGGCGATCGCGCTTGCATCGCTCTCGGCTGCGGGGCGGATCTCGGGGGGTGGCCAGGGAGTGGGCATCGCGGTTCTGGCTGTGGTGAACTCGGCGGAAAGGATGACCGTCACCGTGCCGGAAAAGGTCGCTGCGATCAGGCGATCAACATCGCATCCCTTGCCGGCATCAAACAGGCAGACGGATCCACCCAATTGTCGCTCGACGTTCGGAGGCTGCCCAGTGCTGATCTTTCAGGTGTTCCAACGGCTCTTCCCGATGGCCGCTGTGGTCATGATGCAGTGCAGCAGCGCGGATGGCGCTGCGCGGCGCGAAGCAAGCGGGCAGACCGCCGGTGCCATTACCCCGACCGCCGCGATGCGCGTGGCACGAATGGCCCACACCGCAACCACGCTCCCGGATGGCCGGGCGCTGGTGCTGGGCGGATTCACGAGCAACGATCACGCGGCCGAGAGCGCCGAGGCCTACGATCCCGCCACGGGGCGGTTCGCGCCCCTGCCGCGCATGAGCACCGTGCGGCACAGTCACACTGCCACCGTGCTTCCGAACGGCAAGGTGCTCGTCGTCGGTGGCTACGCGGAGGGAAATGTGACCGTCGCCGACGCGGAGCTGTTCGACCCGAGGACAAACACCTTCGCCCCGACGGGGTCGCTCGTCTCGGCGCGCGCCGGCCACGTCGCCGTACCGCTCCCGAGCGGGAAGGTGCTCATCGCTGGTGGTCTGGGCCCAGGCTGGACCTTCCTCGCGAGCGCCGAGCTGTACGACCCCGCCACCGGGCGATTCTCCCGCACTGGTGACATGACGGTCGCCCGGGAAAGTCACGCTGCCGTGCGACTCAGGGATGGGCGCGTGCTGATCGCCGGCGGGCATCGTGACCGACGGGAGAACATCACACTGTATGCGTCAGCCGAAGTGTACAGCGAAGCAACGGGCACGTTCACCCGGGTCGGCGACATGGGGATGCGTCGTCACAAGCACGATGCCGTTGCACTCCGCGATGGCCGCGTGCTGGTCAACGGTGGCTCTGATGAGCGCGACGACCAGGGCGCCTACACCTCGACAGAACTGTTCGATCCTGGCAGCGGGACGTTTTCGCCAGGGCCGGCGATGCACCGGAGCCGATACAAGCACAATGGCAGCTCCGTCCTGCTGCCCGACGGCACCGTACTGATTGCCGGCGGTGCGCCGCAGGCCGAGACATATCGCCCTGCCACGGGTGCCTTTGAGGTGGTGGCTGGTGACGCACGCATGGCCGGACAGTTCTCCGCCGTCACGCCGCTGGCGAACGGCACAGTCCTCATCACGGGTGGGTACGGAAACGGCACCGGCCCACGTACGTCAGCCTGGCTGTATCGCCCGTGACCTGAGGCGGACTCCGGTGACTGGCCCCGCCGCAGGCCACTGGACAGACCCTTCGTACATTCTGAACGAGAGACATCCATCAGGCGGGCGGGCGGCGTAGGACAGTTCACGTGGTCATCTTCAATCCCGCCGTGAACTCCTTCTCGCTTCGCCTCCCGTTTGCCGCCTTCGCAGCGTTCCAGTCTCCTCCGGGACGGGGCCGCAGCGATGTCCCGGTGCCTGTGCTCACGCTTCAGCCGCCGGTCAGTCCAGGCGGCGCCGGCGACGAAGCCGCACTGCTCAGCCGACTCGCGGCAGGTGACGAGCGCGCTGCGGCGGAACTGTACGACCGCTTTGCACCGATGCTGATGGCGGTGGCCTTTCGCATCACACGCTCGCGGGCGGACGCTGAGGATGTGCTGCTCGAGACGCTGGAGCAGGCATGGAGACAGGCACAGCGCTACGAGCAGTCCCGGGGATCGCTCGAAGCGTGGCTGGCCGTGATCGCGCGCAGTCGGGCGTTTGACCGGGTCCGGATGGACCAGCGTCGCGAACGACGGATCGTCCCGATTGAAGATCAGCCGGGCGGCGTGTTGCTCGAGGCCCGTGATCAGGCAATCCCCGCCACCGAAGTTGCCGAGGCGTCCGATGCGCGTCGGCGAGTGGCAGAGGCCCTCGCAACGCTGCCCGCCGCGCAGCGCGAGGCGGTGGAACTGGCATTCTATGATGGACTGTCGCACAGCGAAGTCGCCGAAAAGCGCGGCGAACCGCTCGGTACCGTCAAAACACGAATTCGTCTCGCAATGCTCAAACTGCGCGATCTGTTGCTCCCATTCGCGCCGGACGCGCGCGCATGAACGCCTACACACAGGACCAGTTGCTGGAGATGGCCAGCGGCTATGCGCTTGGCGCGCTCTCCGCCGAGGAGCGCGCCGCCGTCGAGGCTGCGCTGCCGGGCAACACGGAACTGGCGGCGGCGGTGCTGTCCTTTCGCGAGACCATGGGAACGATGCTGCGCGCCGAGCCCCCGATGGTTCCGCGTGAGAGCCTTCGGGAGGAGTGGTTGCAGCGCGTGCGCGACGGCCGGATCGCAGACGAAAGCAATGTGTCTGTCCGGTCGGCTGCCATGCGGCGGCATTCGCGCAGGACAACCTGGTTCGTTGGTGCCGCGATGGCCGCATCGTTCGCAGGGATCGTCTTCCTCGGCGCGCGGTTGCAGGTCGTGCGCGACCGGCTCACCACAACCACTGCACTCGTGGAGAAGCGCGAACGCCAGCTCAATACGGTGCTCGAAGCAGATGCAGAGCTGCAGATCGCGATGCTGGACGGGAACGACGAGCATGGTGCCGGCGCGCAGTTCTTCTGGAACGCGCGACAGCAGCGCGGGATGCTGCACGCGTTCCACCTGCCACCTGCCCCGGCCGGTCGCGCGTATCAGGTCTGGGTGCACCGCGATACGACACCGGTGTCCGTCCGTGTGTTCGACTCCGGCGCCGATGGTCACGCACTCGTCGAACACCTGATGCTCCCGAGCTCTCCGGAAGGCGTCACCACGGTGGCGATCACGGTGGAACCCGCTGGCGGTTCCCCTCGACCGACGACTGCTCCGATTCTCACCGGTGAACTGCAACGGCGAGTCAGGGGCTTGAGCGGGGCTGGGATCGGAGGCTTCTGAGCGGCCGGTCGGACGTGCTCGCGGCTGGGCGCCGATGTTTCGTCGCCTGCTCGTATCCATAGGCGAGCGTGATCAACCGGCCTTCGTCCCACGCCCGGCCAAGGAACGTGATACCGGCGGGCAGCTGGTTTCCCCGGGTGTATCCCATCGGCACCGTGATCGCAGGAAACCCGCTGGTGGGCGCGAAGAGCTGACTGTTGTCTCCGTGCGGAGTATTCAGGTCGCCAATGAGCCGTGGCGGGTTGCTCCAAGTCGGGTACACCAGCGCATCGAGCGAAAGCGAGTCCATCGTGCGCGTGACAGCCGTGCGGAACCGGTCGCGCATCGCTTCACGCGCGGTGCATCCCGGATTGTCCTCCGGTGCCAGCGAGACGGTGTCGGCGACCTGCAGTCGCAGTTGCACGCTCGGGTGGTAGTTGCCGCTGCGGAGAATCTCGCGAATCGTCTTGACGGGGGCGTTCTCACCACGCGCAGCGAAGTACCGCTCCAGGTCGAACTTGAAGGGGTTGCACCCCGGTCCCGGAACGCGCAGCACGGCCGCGAGTGAATCCACGCCGGCGGGGTCGACGATGGTGGCACCCTGCGCCCGCAGCACATCCACGGCGCGGGTGAAGACCGCAACGACTTCACTGTCGGTGCTGGCCCGCTCGTACGCCTGGCGCAACACACCGATTCGCTTGCCACGCAGTCCGCCGGCGACGACGAAGCTGTTGTAGTCTGCTGCGCGCCTCCCCGCCGCGCGCGCCGTGACCGGATCTGCGGCATCTTCGCCCGCCACGACCTGAAACACTGCGACTGCATCCGCCACGGTGCGCGCCATCGGTCCGGCGATGTCAGCACCGTTGTTCAGTGGCACGACACCGGCACGTGATGTAAGCCCCATCGTGGAGCGAATGCCGACGAGTGCATTGTGCGCTGACGGCCCACGGATCGAATTGCCGGTATCCGTGCCCAGGCCCACGAGTCCTTCATTCGCGGCAATCGCCGCTGCGGTGCCACCACTCGAGCCGGCGGTGACACGATCGAGCGCATACGGGTTCTTCGTGTATCCCGGCAGGATCGAGCTCACGGTTTCATACGGTGTGAACGCCCACTCGGCGAGATTGCTCTTCGCCAGCACGATGGCGCCGGCGGCACGCACGCGCGTCACCATTGTGGCGTCACGCGTCGGAATCCAGCCCTTGAGCGCCAGCGAACCTGCGGTGGTCTGCATGTCGCGCGTCTCGAAATTGTCCTTGACGATCATCGGGACGCAGTGCAGCGGTCCCAGGGCGCCCGCCCCGCTGGCGTGGCGGTCGAGCGAATCCGCCGTCGCGAGTGCGCTGGGATTGATCGTGATGAGCGCATTGATCGCCGGCCCCTGCTTGTCGAACCGCGCGATCCGGTCGAGGTACGTCTGCACGAGGGCGTGGCAGGTCAGTGCCTTCGCACGGAAAGCGGAATGCACACTGGCGATCGTCGCTTCCTCGATGCGGAACCGTTCAATGCGTTGGGCCGCCGTGACATGCGGCATTGCCGCGGCAAGGACTGCAAGCGTGAGTGTCGTGAGTCGCATGCACACCAGCGTAGCCCGGCCGCCGCCGTTTTGTAAGCGAGGCGCCGGAACCTGTCCGGACGCGTGTTCCGGACCGGGTGCGTCAGCGCGACGTCGCGGCGCCGCGTGCCGGACGGGTGAGAGGCGCACGACGTCGGGTTCGTCTCTCTTCCGGCACCGTACCTGGACAGGGAACCACGCGTCTTCATGCATATGACCAGCCCTTCCCAACCCAGTCTGCTGCTCCGGACGTCCACGCTCATTCCGCTGACGATCGTCAGCCTCACCATTGGCTGGGCGCGCCACGACCAGGATCGAGAACGCCGCGGCACACTGCTGAGTTTTCTGCACGCGGGTCGGGAGCGAACAGCCGTTCTCGTCACGCCGGAGGGGGCTGCGCCGACGGCAGGGTGGCCCGTGGTGCTGCTCCTGCACGGTGCCGGCGGCAGCGGCAGCCAGATTGTGCTGGTCGAAGGCTGGCGCCGTTGTCGTGAGCTACGTCGTGAAGGGACATGGGCATGGCTGGTTGTGGCCAGGCGCCGACCGGTTGCCCGCGCGCCTGATCGGGCCACGCCGCGAGACGATGAATGCGACGGACACGATGTGGGCGTTCTTTGCGGCGCATCCGCGCCGCGGAATCCCTTGAGCGACGCCCGCCGGGAACACGGTCGCCGCGTGGCCCGATTCGCGTGGGTGCATTGACGATGATGATGACGCGGCGCATGGTTCGGCCTCGTCTGCATCCACCGCTCGATCCGGAATCTCGTGCACGCAAGCGCAGCGACCGTTGGGACACAGGCAGTGGAGGAAGCCGACGAGCGCATTGCGCGAATGGCTTTCGTGGTGACGGCAATCATCGCGGCATTCCTGCACTGGATTCCCCACTTTCCGCCACAGATCGACGTGTCGCAGCATGCTGCCCAGATGCAGATGCTGCGCGACTGGCAGAGCCCTGATTTCGCCTTTCGCGACATCCTCGAGCTGAACTTCTTCACGCCATACCTGCCGGCGTACCTGCTCGGCGCCGCCCTGTCGTTTCTCGTCCCGACGGTGATTGCGTCCAAGATCGTCTGGACGCTTGGCTCGTTGGGGACGGTCTACGCAACGGTCCGTCTGCGCCGGTTGCTCGGTGGCCCGGCGTACTGGGACTGGCTCGTCATTCCGGGGCTGTTTGGTGAGACGTTCTTCTGGGGGTTCCTGACGTTTCACTTCACCGTTCCACTTGGTCTCTTCGCACTCGAGTACTGGATCCGGTTTCTCCGCACCCCCACGGTGCGCCGCGGCACGGTGTTCGGGATCGGGCTGATGCTGCTGTTCTTCTCGCACTCACTGGTGACCGCGTGGGTGATGCTGGTGTGCGGCTGCACCGTGCTTGCCGAATGGATGCTGTCGTTGAGGAACTGGAGGCGACTGGTGGCGCTGGGGTTGCCGTTGCTGGCACCTCTGCCGCTCATGCTGGCGTGGCTCGTGTTCGTCAGCAGCACCTCCCAAACGCAGGCGCCGGCGGCCTGGTTCACGCTTGCATTCCGCTTTGGCGCATTCTTCGCACAACTGATCGGCCTGCCGATCGGATACGTCGGTGTGTCAGTTCTTGGCCTGGCGTTGTTTGGTGCTCCGTTCGTCGCAGGGGCAGGAATTCGCCGCGATCCGGTGCACGAGATTCCGTTGCTCGTCACGCTCGCCATCGTGCTGTTTGGTCCGGGCAACCTGTTCGGCAACACCCTCACATCCAGCCGGTTCTTCTCGCTCGTCGGGCCGGCCGCGGTGATCGCGCTCAGCGGCGCGGCGCCACTTAACGGGCGACGTGCACTCGTCCGCCACGTGGTACCGGTGTTGACGATCCTCACGGTCGCCGGCATCGCGGCGACGATGGTCGCGTTCTCCAGGGAGCAGGCGGATTTCCGGCGCATCGCGGCACACATGGCCCCGAAACGTCGGGTCCTGGCCGTCGTGACTGATGGCACGAGCAAGGCCCTTCGTTCACGCTTCTCGTACGTTCACTTCCCCGCCTGGTACCAGGCCGAGCATGGCGGCATGGTCGAGTTCAATTTCGCGGACAACTTCCCGATGATCGTGCGGTTCCGCACGTCATACACCCGCCGGATCTCCCAGACCTTCGCCACCGACTCGATACACGACTGGGCTGCGATCGATGCCGCACGCTTCGACTACATCCTCGTTCGTGGAGCGACGCCTGACGTCGCCCCGATCGGTGACGTGCCCGGCACGCTCGCGGCACATGAAGGGACGTGGTGGCTGTACGCCCCGCGTCCACCGTCGAGGTGAACACACCCGCGCACCTCATCGTTGGCGCGGCTGCATTCGGACGTCGCGGCGATACGCGCGTCACCACCGCGGCCCTCATCGGCGGGCTGCTGCCTGACGTGTCGCTCTACGTCATGACTGGCTGGTCGCTCTTCGTTCGCGCCATTCCCGCGAAGGTCGTCTTCGGCGAGCTGTACTTCTCGGAGCAGTGGCAATCCCTCTTTGCCATCGACAACAGCTTCCCGCTCTGGACCACCGCGCTCGTACTGGCGCTCGTGTGGCGGTCACGGGTCGGTGTCGCCTTCACCGGCGCCGGCCTGTTGCATCTCCTCGCGGATTTTCTCCTGCATCACGACGATGCGCGGCGCATGTTCTGGCCCTTCACGAACTGGATCTTTCGGAGCCCCGTCAGTTACTGGGATCGGCGATACTACGGCCAGATCGTTGGTCCGGTCGAGATCCTGCTGTCACTGTTGCTCTGCGTCGTGCTGTGGCGACGTGCGGAGACATCGCGTGGGCGGGCACTGGTTGTCGTGCTGGCGATGGCGGAAGCGATCCCGGGCATTCTCGGCGCAGTGTTCGCGCGGGGCTGATCCCGGGCGTTCATGTGCCGGCGCGATGTCCGCTCCGTTCCGGCGACCAGCGCCGTGCCAACTGCGCGTCGGCACGCGCAAGATCCAGATCCACCGCAAGGACGCCAGTCTCGCCATACGGCAATTGTGCGAGCAGCGATCCATCCGGCGCAATGACACACGTCGCGGACCCCTGATCGTCGCCTGACACATTCGCGGTCGCGACGTAGACACCGTTCTCGAGTGCCCGACACATCAGTGCCTTCTCGTGATATGAGCTCGACGCATCACACCAGCGTTCAGGCAACGCTGAGCCGGGATGTGTGAGAAAATGTGGCACGAAGATCACTTGTGCACCCGCCAGCACCGCCCCGCGCGCGATCTCCGGATACCGGAACGCTTCGTGACAGATGGCGATCGCGAACGTGAGGCCTGCGACCGTGAAGGTCCGGCGCCCCGTGCCGGCGACGTAAATCGGCTCTTCCTCCGGCGCCACCTGTGTCTTGACCTGTTCGCCCAGGCGCGCACCGTCCGCACCGATGACAACGGCAACGATTTCACGGCCCCGCGGCGTTGGCCGCTCCACACCAAGGATCGTGACCACGCCTGCACGAGCGGCGGCCGCCGCGACGCTATCGATCGCCGCATCGAGCTCTGTCTGGCTGACATCCGGCACCACTCGGGACTGCAGTCGATGCCCTGGCAGCCCGGTCTCGGGCAAACAGACAATGCGCGCGCCGAGCCGCCCCGCCTCTTCCACGGCGGCGATCGCCGCTGGCACGGCGTCATGCAGCGTCGCGGTCAGCGGTGTGGATGCAACGGCGATTCGGACGGTGGACATGTCGCGAGGCAAGCGTGGAAGGTGTGTGACGCACGATGCTGCGCTGCACTGTACCGGCAGCATCCCTCTGTGCGGATAAGATATCCAAGTGTGGTGTAGCCGAAGTTCCTTGGCCAAAGGTGGGCGGTGGATTTCGGGGCCAACCAAGGCGCAACCCACAGCGATACCAGCGGTATCGCGAGGAGTTGCAACGCCGGGTGGTGCCGAAAGACACGCCCAACTGCCAAGAGACTTCGGCTACGCTACACTTGGGTGACCAGCAGCCCGTTCCCCGCAACGGAGCCGTTCCGCATGCCACACCGTCAGACGCAGACGCGTGATGACTGAACAGTGCGACGAATGCGGCGCCCGGATTTCAGGCGGCCGCGACGGGTGTCAGCAACGCTGGGATGCAATGAGCTACGAC
>JANMNM010000335.1:0-2118 GCA_031373905.1 Gemmatimonadaceae bacterium
CGTGAACAGATCACGTGGTCATACATGCACTCGAGGTGATTGAGCCCGGCCTCGAGCATCGACTCGCCGTGCAGCGCGCACCAGAGTCCAGCACGCTTCATGAAGGGCAGCGGCGCCAGATGCAGATGCGCGAAGTCGATATCCAGTTCGTCCGGCGCGAGATCGATGTCGGCGAAGATCACGCTGCCGAGCACCGGCTGCTCGAGAATCTGTGAACCCCACCCGGCAGCGTGACCGGCGTAGAACAGTTCGCGGCACTCGAAGCCGAGTGCCTCCAGCACGCCGACACAGCGATGGAAACAGGCACGCGAGCTGTCATACGTGTGATGATCCTGGTTCGCCCAGCCAATGCCATGCGCGTCCTGTCTCGCTTTCTGCACGCGCCCGGCGTGGTTGCGACGCTCCCAGTACTCACGCTCGGCACGCAACCAGAGCCAGCACGCCCAGTCCTTGCCGAGATCCCCGACGGCATGCGCGACGATGAGGTCCATGTAGTCGAATCCCGCATCGATAGCGTCGAATTCGCGCCGACGCGTGCGGAACGATTGCAGGTGCAACCGCGCTGCGCGGAGTGTGGCCGGCTCGGGATCGTCAGGGGCAAACAGCGTCGAACCGCGCCGTTCGATCGCCCAGAACTCGACACCATTCGCGGCCGCGAACTGCACGCGACGGAACGGGGAGTGCAGAGCCCCGTCGATCGGAGTCGTCAGCCCCTGCGCGGCGGCAAACTCGTGGGCATACTCCACCTTGAATCCCAGCTGCAGCCCTGCATTCTGCATGAGCACCGCGGGAAAGAGCCCCGTCGGATTGCGCAGCACCGCCGGCTGGGCAGGATCGGCTTCCCAACCGGCACTGCGGAACTCCTGCGCCACCACAGCGTCACTGGTTGTGATGTAATCGAGAATGTCCACCAGTCGCACCCCGATGTCGTTGCGCAGACGTGACGCCAGTGCCGCCGCAGGGGGTACCAGGGCGAGCGCGTCATTGAGCACACGATGCACGATGGCCGCCGCCTGCGGCTGTGTCGTCCACGTCCTGTCGCTTCGCTTCACGGGGCCTCCGTCAATGTGGCCGGGCAGCAGCGAGCGCCCGTTCGGCGCGCAGCTCGGCAGCCCGCATGGTGGTGATTCCGTCCCGCTCTGCATGCAACAACACCTCCGTCAGCGTATCGCCGATGCCGTCGACGCGGCGCACCATCCCGTCGTGCGTCTCGCCGAACAGCGTGACACTCCCGCTGATGACTCCGCCGGCGTTGATCACGAAGTCGGGGGCGTAGAGGATGCCGCGCTGTGCCACCAGGTCTGCATGGCGGTCCGCTTCCAGCTGGTTGTTCGCGGCGCCGGCGATGATCTCTGCCTGCAACTGGCCGATGGTCCTGTCATTCAGGATCGCGCCGAGTGCGCACGGCGCGAAGACGTCGGCCTTCACGCCGTAGATCGCATCGGGCGCGGCAACCGTCGCACCGAGCGATTCGGCCAGAGCCGAAACACGCGGAGTATCAGTGTCGGACAGAATGAGCGTCGCACCGGCGGCGTGGAGCGCACGCGCCAGCGCGCCTCCCACGTTGCCGCATCCCTGAATGGCGATGGTGCGATTCGACAGGTAGGTGCTCCCCCACCGATATTGCGCAGACGCCCGAATACCCGCGAACACGCCGCGCGCGGTCCATGGTGAGGGATCGCCACCCTTGCCGTCGATCCCGGCCACGAACGATGTCTCGCGTGCGGCGACCAGCAGGTCGGCGGGGCCGGTGCCCACGTCCTCGGCCGTGATGAACTTTCCGGCGAGACGCTGAATCGCGCGCCCATGTGCAAGAAAGAGCGCCTCGCGGTCGAAGTCGCCGCGAGGCGCGAGAATCACGGCCTTGCCACCACCGAGCGCGAGGCCCGCAGCGGCATTCTTGTAGGTCATGCCGCGCGAAAGGCGCAGCGCGTCGTGCAAGGCGTCGTTCGTCGTGTCGTAGGACCAGAGTCGGGTGCCCCCGACGGCCGCGCCGAGCACTGTGCTGTGCACCGCGATGATCGCGCGGTACCCCGCCTCCGGCTCCTGGCAGAAGACCACCTGTTCGTGCCCCATCGGGTAGAGCGCTTCCACGGCGTGCATACGCGGCCTCGAACG
>JANMNM010000339.1:0-1985 GCA_031373905.1 Gemmatimonadaceae bacterium
CAACTTCACCCGCCGCTCCGCCGGCTTGTACGTGCCGGCCATCCACCCGCGGATATCGGCGTTGAGCTGCTCAGTGATCGCACCGGCGCGCACGGCAGCTCCCGGCCGCAACGCCGTGTTGAGCAAGCCCATCAGCGCATAGCGCGCCTCGGCGCGGACGATGGGCATCTCCGCGCTTTCCGCCAATTGCATCACATGGTCAACGTACGAACGCTGTACGAGCTGCTGGAGCGTCGCGTCATACCCGTTGCTGCCCGCCGCAGCAAAGACCTTCGACTCGATGCGCTTGAGCAATTCACCGAAGCCGGGCAACGTCGGATCGATCGCGTGCTGTGCCACCATGCGTGCCGAACGCTCGCTGTCGAGCAGGAGATCGAATGTGACGTTGGCGATCGTTGCACCCGGCGAGAGTGGATCGAACGTGATGCCGGTCCACCGGTCGAACAGTTCGCGCGTCGGGTCGATGAGGAAGGGACGCGGCGGCAACTGTGCGAGCAGCGCGCGCGGCAACGTGAGGTTGGCCGGTGACAACACATCCAACACCGCGTCGATCGCCGAGCCCTGTTGCGCCGCGGGGACTGCAACCGGACCGGACACGCCGTCGCCACGCATCGTGTAGGCGTAGGTCACGCCGCCCACCACCTTGATCGCCGCCTCGAGCTGATACCGGTGGTGCAGGTACACCGGCACCAGCACGTCCTCCATCGTCGCCATCGGGGCGCCGCGCTTGATCACCGTCTCGCCGAACTTCGACAGCGCCTTTGCGCGCACGGTCATCATGCGCTTGAGCTCCGTCACCGCGTCGGCACCGTTGTCCCAGAGATGCGTGTTCGGGTGGGCGCTGCTCACCGGGCGTGCGTCCTGGTCGGTGAGGAACGTCAGGCCGCGCGCACGCGCTGCCACCAGCACCGAGTCGAGCTGCTTCTTCTCGTCGCCCGGAAACTCGCCGTAGCCCCAGGTCACTGCCACCTTGTCCCACTCGCCGATGCCCACTTCATACGCACTCGTGATGTCCACATCGCCATTCGGCTTGAGGGTGATCATCGGGTGTGGATAGTCCATCACGCTGGTCCGGTTCTGCGCACTGCTGATGTAGTTGTGCGCCATGCCCAGGGTGTGACCAACTTCGTGTGCGGCAAGCTGTCGGATGCGCGAGAGCACCATCGCTTCGACGCGTGCGGCCTTCTCGGTGCCGGTCGTGTACGGGCCGTCGAGTCCCTCGCCGATGAGGAAATCCTGGCGCGCGCGGAGTGAACCAAGAATCACGTGCCCCTTCATCATCTCGCCCGTACGCGGATCCGTCACGCCACCACCGTAGCTCCAGCCACGCGTGGCGCGATGCGCGTACTCGATCACGTTGTAGCGGATGTCGAGCGGGTCGATGGAGTCGGGGAGCACCTCGACACGGAAACCATTGATGAAACCGGCCGCCTCGAACGCCTGGTTCCACCACCGCGTCCCCTCCACGAGCGCGCTGCGGATTGGCTCCGGCGCGGTGTTGTCCACGTAATACACGATCGGTTTCACCGACTCGCTGCGTGCGGCACCGGGGTTCTTCTTCTCGAGACGGTGGCGCGACGCGAAGCGCTGCACGAACTCACCGCCCAGCGGCTGCGAATAGTCCTGATAGCTGATGCCGAAGAAGGCTGACCGCGGATCGGCCGCGCGCATCCGGTAGCCCGGCTCGGGCAGCGCGACAAGACTGTGCCGCTCGCGGATCGTGATCGCTTCGGGGTTCGGCGTGACATCACGCACATAACGCCCGGGGTTGTTGCCGGCGAGCGTCAACGTGACTTCGATCTCGGTGTTGCGCGGGAACGCCTTGGTGCCAGGCATGTACACCGCGCTGCGCGAGCGGTCGACGGCGAAGGTTCCCTGCTGCGAGCGGCGAAGCGCGCCTGCCGCGTCGTGTGCGTCACGCACTGCGAAGTCGGTTGCATCGACCAGCACACGCGCGCCATCCTGCGCCTCCACGGTGAAGCCGA
>JANMNM010000009.1:0-12560 GCA_031373905.1 Gemmatimonadaceae bacterium
CGTGATCATGCTGTTCGTCGGAGTCTTTGCGATCGTCAGTCTGCTTGGCGACATTCCGGCCATCGAAGGCGTGCGGATCGGGAAGTACACGGTCCTTGCCGCTGCGGCGCTGACCGCGTTACTCCTGCTCCCGCTCTACGCGGCGCGCGAACGCTCGTGGCCGCTGAGTGGAGCAACTGCGCTTGCGCTTCTCGCGCTGGTGATGTTGAACGGCGTCAATCCTCCGAAACCGCAAGCCGCTGTCACTGGTCCTGTTGACTCAGCGCTCGTCACGATGGAGCGCATCGACCGAACTGCATTGCTCGCGAAGGACAAGCGAGACATCGAGGTGCATTGGGTGCAGTGGAAGAAGAATAGCGGTGCGGTATCGCTGCGTGATGCGAGGGTCCTTGCAGAGCTGCGTGATGGTTCTCGCAAGGTCCTCACCGTCCATGGCAACAGTGACTCGAGATCTCGGGGGGACAAGTTTGCTGGAGATAGTACTCTTTCCCTCTACACATACAGGCTCAAGGTCGACCGGGACAACGAAGCAGCGCGATTGTCGCTACTCGCTCGCGAGCTTGTTCGCATCACAGTCGAGGCGACGATTGTCGAGTCGCTCCCCCGGGAAGTGTCGCGACTGCGACTTGGCGCCGGTCCTGCGCAATCATCCTTCGGCACCCGTTCGAAGCTCACGCTGCAGCGACCGGACGAATCAGGCGTCATGCTGCGGCTGGAGTACTCCGGGATGACCGCAGATGGCATGCTTGAGCATCCCGCCGATCTGCATCGACTTTTCGGCACAAAATTCGTTCTGGGCTGGCCGGGTGGTGCAGACGTACTCACGCTGGACAACGGCTCCGGCAGTTGGTTTTCCATGATCCTGGCCTTTCCTGGGCTCCAGCTTGGCGGAGGGCACTGGGAATTAAAGGCAAATAGCGATGATAGTCGCACCCTTCGCGCGGACACCTCGTGGATGACAAATTCACAGCTCGTGATATCCGCCCAGCAGACCGTTCGTACCAAGCGAATTCTGGCGACGACGATTGTCCAGTAAGGCACCGATTGGAAATTCAATCGGGGTCGGCCGAGCACAGGCCGTGATTCTCTATCGCGCGAGTACCGGCGAGCGCGCGCCAGCGCGAGATGTCATGGCGCACACCCCCTCGCGCGGTGTCGTCACTTGCCTGGCCGGTACTCACGCTCGATGTGTCCCACCAGTTGCGAGCGATAGAAGTACACGTCGCGCAAGTTCCCAGCTGCATAGCGCGTCGCCTGATCGTTGAAGTGCTTTGACGTTGGAACGCCGTTCAACCCGCCCGCCGTGACGGCCTTCGCGCGCACACTGTCACCGAACTCCACGACCGCCACGAAGCTGTTGCCACTCGTTCCATACCACTTCTTCGTGCCGGGGTACGGCCGGGCACCGAACGACGCCAGCGACCCCCAACGCGCCGACGCGAACGGGACCGGGATGCTGGTGCCCGTGTCGTTGAACGGCTGGACGATGTCCCCGGTAAGACGCTGGAAACGGTTGATGTCGCCCCATGGGGTCTTCCAGATCCCGAAGTTCGCCGTCAGCGTATCGGTCGCTGCCGACAGGCTCTCGAGTTTCACCGCGGGTGTCGTCTTCTTCGCCATGTATTCATAGACCGAGAGGTCCTCGCTCTCGGCGTCCGCCCGTGAACGACGCCACAGCTCCTCGCCCCAGAACACCGCCAGCGCGGTCGGCACCGACTCGGCACCCCAGCGGAAATCCCACGTACGGAGCACAGACACCGGCTCGCCGAGCTTTGCGCGCAACGGATCGGACATCGACAGCCCGTCGTATGCCTTGACCAGGAGCGGGATCAGGTCCGCGAACGCCGGCAGGTAGCTGTCATACGCCGCATCACGCAGCGTCTCGATCGTGAAATCCTTGTGGTCACGGAGTACGCGGATTGCGTGCACGCCTCGCGGGTTTTCGAGATATGTCTCCATGTACGCCGGAAAATCGCGCTGACGCGGACTGGCCGAGCCGGAGACCGTGTACGGCCAGTTGTTCGTGTTCTGGATCCATCCGGTCGCCGGGTTGAACACATTCGGGCTCTCGCTCAGCGAGTGCACGCCCCGATACGTGGTCGCGGAATCGCTCCCGTCCACTGGCTTGCTCCAGTCGAATCGCGTGTTCCGCTTCGGGACATGATTGGCGTGGAAATACGCGATGTTCCCATCGCGATCGGCGTAGACGGTGTTGTTCGACGAGTTCGTGTGCAGTTCCATCGTCGCGACGAACTCCTTGTAATTCTTCGACTTCGTGCGCAGCCAGGACTGGGACAGCGCCTTCACCGGCTCCTGCATCAGCACCACGCTGATCCACTTGCCATCGGCCTCGCGGACCACAGGGCCATGATGCGTGCGATACACCGTGAACGTGCGGGATGAGGGACCGGCAGCAGTCTTGAACGGCACCGTGACCTGTGTCGCGGTGACAGGCCGCTCGGTTCCGGAATAGCGGTACACGTACGCGTTCCCCTGCTTCGACACCGACTCGGCATACTCGTCGATCACGTCGGCACCGCTCGAGGTATGCATCCAGCCCGTGTGATCGTTGAAGCCCTGATAGATGAAGAACTGTCCCCACGTGGCCGCGCCGTACGCATTCAATCCCTCCTCACTGACCATCTGTGCTTCCTCGCGGAAGAAGAACGACGTGTGAGGATTGATCAGCAACAACGAATGCCCGTTGACCGTGTTCTTCGGCGCAATGGCGATACCGTTCGATCCGGTTGGTTCGTTGTCCGGCGCGAAGCGTTCTGCGCGACGCGGATCCTCCACCTGAGCGGCACTCGCCACCTTCGCACCACCGCCGTAGAACTTTTCCAGTTCCCGCAGCGAGACGCTCTCGATGTCGCCGCCGATGCTGCCTTCGCTGAACGTCAGCGCCATCCACGGATCGAACCTGGTGAGCACCTTCGGCTTGGTCTCGGGGTGCATGTACAGGTAGAAGTTCAAGCCATCTGCCCACGCGGTGGCCAGCGTCTGGAGCCAGGGCGGACTGGCATCGAACTGCTTCTTGATGTCAACCGTGTCGATCAAGAGCTTCATGCGGAGATCGCGCCAGATGGCCGCCTCGCCTTCGGCCTCGGCGCGCCGCCCCATCGCGTCGAGGTAGTTCATCTCGATGCGGTTGAAGTCGTCTTCCGCCTGCGCGAAGATCATGCCGAAGACCGCATCCGCATCGGTCTTGCCGTAGACGTGGGGCACGCCCCAGTCATCACGGATGATCGTGACCCGGGCCGACTGCTGCTCCCACCGCGCGAGATCCGGCGCCGCCACTGGAGCGCCCTTTGCGCCGCCGCCCGAGCAGCCGGCAATGATCAGCGCCATCAGAATCGGGAAGGACCGTCGCATGCAGACTCTCGTCGTGGAGGAGTGGAAGATTCCAGCGGGGATGCTCGCACGTCGCTCACCGTTCTGCAACCGGGTGCGCGACCCGGCTCGTCGACCTCCGACGTCCGACGGCCTTCCGCGACGGAGCGCGGCACGGCAGGTTTCGCCGTTCCTTCACTCGCTGACATGGACCGATCAATGCCCTGCTGCCGCCGCACCGCCCGCCATCTCGCCCGCCATCTCGCCCGCCACGCCGCTCGTGCCGCGGCGTTGCTGCTTGGCCTGACCGGAGCGGTTGGAGCGCTCAGCGCGCAGATCCCGCAGGCCGAGTACAACCAGCGCCGAGACTCGCTGGCAGCGAAGCTCGGCGACGGCATGCTGGTGTCATTCGGCGGCCGGAACCCGGTGACGGACTTCGGACCGTTTTTCCAGCTGCCCGACTTCCGCTACCTGACGAACTACAACGAGCCCGACGCCGCGCTCGTCATGGTCGTCAGGCGGGGCAAGGCTGAGTCGATCCTGTTCATCACGCCCGCCGGTGCGCGTCAGCAGTTCTACTACGGCAAGCGTCCCGACTCGCTCTCCGTCGAGCAGACGCTTGGCGTACGTGCCAGGTCTGCCGGATCGATTGAGCGCGTGATCGATTCAGTGGCGCGCACCGTCAGCACCGTGTACACGCTGGCAGACTACGCGGCCGACGACTTCGCAATCCAGGACTCGCTCACCCGCGGCCAGCAATGGCAGCGACGGTTTGCAGCGGCGCACCCGAACATGACCATGCGGGACGCGCATCCGTATGTCATTCAGCTTCGTGCGAAGAAGAGCGCGGCGGAACTGGCGTTGATCCGGCGCGCGGCTGAAATCAGTTCCGAGGGACATCGCGCCGCCATGCGGCTGCAGCAGCCCACGAAGGAATACGAACTGCAAGCCGCCATCGAGTACGAGTTCATGCGCCGTGGCGGGGCCCGCCCGTCGTACGGTTCGATCGTTGGAGGCGGCATCCGCGGCACGCAACTGCACTACATGCGCAATCGCGGCGACCTCAAGGCGGGTGACCTCGTCGTGATCGACGCCGCGACGGAGTATGAAGGGTATGCAGCCGATGTGACGCGTTCGATTCCGGTCAGCGGCACATACACCCCCGAGCAGAGGGAGATGTACCAGCTCGTGCTGGACGCGCAGCTGGCGGCAGAACGAAACTCCAAGGTCGGAATGTCATCGCTGGCGGCGCTCGACAGCTCGGAGGACGTGCGCGCCCGCGGGCTGGCTCGGCTTGGGCTGATCGAGAGCGTGGACGCCACGCTCGACATGCCATGGCGAACGGACTGCACGAACTCACCCCGGACCTGCAGTCAGGCGATGTACTGGATGATCCACGGCATCAGTCACGGCATCGGACTCGCGGTCCACGACCCTGCCCAGTTCTATTCGGGCGACCGGACGTTCAAGGTTGGCGATGCATTCACGATCGAGCCGGGCATCTACATCAGTACGGCGATGCTCGACGCGCTGCCCGACACGCCGAGAAACCGGCGTTTCATCGCCAAGGTGCGTGACGCCGTCCTCCGCTACCAGAATACCGGCGTGCGCATCGAGGACGACTACATCGTGACCGAAAGGGGAACGGAGCGCATCAGCATGGTGCCGCGTGAGATCGCCGAGATCGAGGCGCTGATGAAGAACCGCCAGAGCATGGTTCCCTGACCGAGTCACGGCGACGGGCTGTCGAACGTCGAGGCTGACCCGTGAGGGGATTCAGTGCTGACGCACGGATGCGAGCAACACGGCATTGAATCCACCCGATGTCGCGTGCGAGCGCACGCGGTGCACGGCCACGGAAAGCCCTGCTTCCTGGAGTGACTTCACGAACGCGGGCTCTGCATCAACCGACCAATAGGCGAGCACTCCGCCGGCTCGCAGCGCGCTGACGGCCAGGTGGATGCCGCGATGCCCGTACAGCGCGCGGTTTCCCTTCGTCGTGAATGACGCAGCGCCATTGTCCACGTCGAGCAGGATTGCGTCGAAGGTATCGGGTGACGCACGCATCACGTTCGCCACGTCGTCGCGAACGAGCGATACGCGTGGGTCCGCGAGCGCATCGGCCGCCAGCGGCCAATCCGGATTGAGGTTCCACTCGACGACTTCAGGCAGCAGTTCCGCCACGACCACGCGCGCGTCGGGCGCGAGCCGCGCCAGCGCCGCGCGAACGGTGAACCCGAAGCCAAGCCCACCAACCAGCACTGCGGCGCTGGTCGTCGCGCCCAGCGGGGTGCAGGCGAGCACCGCCAGTTGCTGCTCCGAGTGCACACGCCGTGTCGACATCAGCTCCACACCATCCAACCGGATCATGTATGCGCCGTCGTGCCGATGCAGCGTGAGCCGCGCACCGTCAGGAGTCCTGGCGTGCGCAAGTGTCTCGGTTGGCTTCACTTCAGCTGATCGAGCCGTGACAACAGTTGAACGAAGAAGGTCACGGCTGAGGTGTAGCCCGCAACAGAAACGCGCTCGTTCACGCCATGAATGCGCGCCAGGTCACCGTCGTCCAGCGGCAACGCAAGGAACCGATACACATTCGACGAGTGCGGGCCCCAATACTTCGCATCCGTACCGCCGACGACGAGGTATGGCAGCACTGGCACCGAGACGCCCGGGACCATGCCACGAACCGTCGACGCAATCAGTTTGAACGCAGCAGAGTTCGGATCCGAAACGGGTGATGGATCGGTCCGGGCGCTGTCGGTCGGCTCGACGGCAATCATCGTATCGGCGATCACGGTGTGCACTCGCGAGATCACCGACTCCATCGTTTCGCCAGGTCGAATCCGGAAGTTCACGACTGCGGTTGCTTCGGGCGGCAGCACATTGTCCTTGATGCCGGCGGACAGCATGGTGGGTGACGTTGTGGTGTGTATCATCGCCGCAGAGCTTGGCGTCTTTGCCAATTCGCGCATGACCAGCGGGGACGTGAGCCAAAGGTTCGCGAACGCCATGCGATTCGTGAATGGAACGTACGGCGCCATTGCATCGAGCATGCCGCGCGTCGGGCCGTCGAGGGAATTCGGGAACGGGTTCTTCTCGAGCGCGGCGATGGCGCGGCTGAGCGCGCCGACTGACGTGCGGCCGCTGGGCATGGAGGAGTGGCCCCCTGCGGCACGCGCGCGAAGTCGCAGCGACAGATAGCCTTTCTCGGCAATTCCCACCACGGCCGCCAACCCCTTCACGCCGGGCACCGTGCCCTTTGCCATCACACCGCCTTCGTCGATCACCATCGCCGGCTTCACGCCACGGCGAACCAGCGTGTCCACAATCGCACGCGCGCCGAATCGCCCGCCGACTTCCTCATCGTGCCCAAACGTGAGGTAGACTGTCCGCGCCGGGCGCACGCCGCGCGCGAGCATCTGTTCCACCGCTTCCAGCACCGCCAGCACAGTCACCTTGTCGTCCATCGTCCCACGGCCCCACACGTATCCGTCGGCGACATCGCCAGAAAAGGGACCGTGCGTCCACTCCTTCAGATTTGCCTCCGGCACCGGCACGACATCCATGTGCCCCATCAATACGATCGGCGCGGCCGTCGAATCGGTGCCCGTCCAGGTGTAGAGCAGACTGAGCCCCGCAATCCGCTCGAGCTTCAGTGTCGCGTGCACACGTGGGAAAGACGTGGCGAGAAAGCCATGAAAACCAAGGAATGCCGCCGTGTCGATCTTCGCTCCGGAGGCATACGACACCGTGGCGAACCTGACGGCGCCAGACAGACGCTGTGCCGAGGTCGACGAGTCAAGCGCGACGGCGGTCAGTGCTGCGGCAGGAGGGGCCGGTGGCGGGACGCGCAGCGTGCGCGTCACGAGTGTGCCCGCAAGTCCGGCAAAGAGCGCAAGGATGGCCAGCACGACTTGCTTCATCTGAAACTCCGGATCACATCGTGAATGGAAGCGCCAAGGTCCTCAACCAGTGCATCCATCTGGGCAGCGTGCGTCCTGAAACTGAGCACGCACACGCGGCCCACATATCGCCCGCCGGCCACTGAACCGCTGATCATCACGCGCCCGCGCTGTGATGTCGTCGCCATCAGTTCGCGTGTCGCCGCGTCTTCCTGCTCGAGTGTCGCCCCGGGCCAGCTGAGATGGAACGGGAACAACGACAGCTCAGGCGCCGCGTCCATAACGACATGCGGTAATGCCGCCACGCGCGTCGCAGCGTCAAGGGCGAGCGCTCGCTTCTCGCTGATCGCCTGCCTGAACGCATCCGCACCGTACAGCTTGATGACGAGCCACATCCTCAGCCCCGGGAACCCGCGCGACAGGTCGGGACCATGCTGGCTCGGATCGTAGAAATCATCCGGACTTGGCATCTCCGGGAGATACCCCGCCGTCATGGCATGCGCGGCGCGCAGGCGATTGCCATCGCGCACCAGCAACGCGCCGGTGCCGTATGGCATGAACATGCCCTTGTGCGGATCGAGGGTCAGCGAGTCGGCCTGATCAAGTCCGCGCAGGACGGCCCGCGTTTCGTCACACAGCTGAAAGAACGCGCCATACGCACCATCGACGTGATGCCAGAGCCCGTCTTCGCGGCAGATCCCGCCGATCGCAGCGAGCGGATCGACGGCGCCGGTGTTGGTCGTGCCGGCGTTCGACACAACCATGAACGGCAGCAATCCCGCGCGACGGTCCGTGGCGATGGCATCGCGCAGTGCCGCGATCGGGAGACGATATGCACCGTCCGACGGAATTGACCGGATACGGTCCGGCATGATCCCGGCCAGCTTCGCCGATTTGAGGACACAGTGGTGCGCCTGATCGGAGGTGTACAGCACACCGCGCCGGATGTCTGCGCCGAGATACTGCTCGCGCGCACAGAGGACGGCATTGAACGTGGCCATCGAGCCGCCGGTCGTGAACACACCGCTGGTTCCCGCCGGGAAACCCATCCACTCACGCAGCCACTCCAGCGCATTCGCCTCGAGCTGGACCAATGCAGGCGCCGCCTGCCAGATGCCAGTGTAGCGGTTGGTGGTATCGGCGATGAAGTCTGCCAAGGCCGCGGGAAAGAGTCCGCCGCCGGGGATGTAGGCGAGGTAACCGGGCGATGGCGTCGTGAACGACTGTGGGATGTACGTCGTGAAGAGATCATCCAGCAGCGATTCGAGCGGCGTCCCGGACGCGGGCGCCGTCTCCCGCATGCTCCGGCACAGCGCCTCTGCGTCGCGCACTCCGTAGAGCGGTTGCCTGGGCAGCGAAGCGATGTGCTCCACGCAGCGCGACACGACCGAATCGGCCATGGCTCGCATGTCCTGCGGACTGAATTCCAGAGTGGTGATGGCGGCTCCCGGCGAGGGTTCTCGATCGCGTGGCGTTGCGACCTCGCCGGAATATCATCAGTCACACCAGTGCCGTCATCCGGCACGTCGACTGGAGCGAGCGATCACGGGAATGGGCGCGGACACGAGCGCCGCGGCGTCAGCTGGTGAGATAGTGTCGCTTGATGTGCTCGATGTGATACTGGACGTGGCCCGGCAGAACGCAGAGTGCGGCCCGGACGGACAGTTCCACCTCGCTCGCCACACCGCGCCTGAGCAGGAAGGCGTCGGGAAGCGCGGTCACGAACGCCAGGCTGGCCCGGCGTGCGGAGAGGAACTCGTCAAGCAGGCCACTCAGCGACCGCTCATCGTAGTCAGCCGCCTGAACCCATGCGTCCTGGTCGAAGCTGGGCAGTCGAGCGATCTCGTTGCGCGAGATGGCCAGCGCACGGAAGGCAAAGACGCGCTCCGTATCGATGATATGGCCCATCACCTGCCGCAGGCTCCATTTGCCAGGAGCGTAAGCGGTAGCCGCCTGCACCTCGCTCAGCGGGCGGATCAGCGTCTCGAGTTCCGCCATCTGGTCGGTCATGATCGCCACCAGATCACCAGCAGGCACGAGGCTGATGTACTTGTCGTAGTACGGTGCGTTCTCACCGGCTCCGGGCCGGTCCAGGATTGTCTGTGGCATCTGCTTGTGTCGGAGGGTGAAGGATCGGTCAGACGTCGCCATTGATGACATAGGCGAGCAGTCCATTTCAGGGCTCAGGGATGATCGCCTCATCGCTGCCAGATTGTTGCGCCGGGCGCGCCTCTGGGTGACGGGAACGGGCGACTTGAGCGAATGGCGCTGCGCTGGTCGCGTCCGGCGCAACGACCGTCCCCGCTCCAACGCGACGCACGATCAGGCCCTCCGATCGCAGCTGCCCGAACGCGGCGTCCACCGTGTTGCGCGACACGCGCAGATCACGCGCCAGCGTGCGCGCGGACGGCAGCCGGTCCCCGGGTTTCAGTGCCCCACTGACGATGTTTTGCCGGAAGTGGCTGGACACCTGCAGGTGCAAGGGCATCGATGCCGACGCGGGGCCGCGAAGCACGCGAACATCGTGGCCAGCCCCACCACGCGGCTTGCCGCCCACTCCCCGCGCTCGTTTCACCGCGCTCAGCGACCGCCCGGCAGCAGCGACTGGTAGACCAGCGTGACGAACTTCCCGGCAACATCACTGGAGTTCGGAAGCTGCTGGATCATGAACACGATCACGAGTCGCTCCTTTGGATCAACTGTGTAGTTGGAACCGTACGCGCCCCCCCATCCATACGCCCCGACGGACTTGAACCCGTCCGCTCCCAGCCGATCGACCGTGGCGAACCCCAGTCCGAATCCGCGGCCATCATTCGCGTAGCGCGTGCCAGTCTGGTTGCCCGACATGACCTCCACAGTGCGCGGCGCCAGGACACGCGCGCCGTCCAGCACGCCGCCATTCAGCAGCATCTGCAGGAAGCGACCGTAGTCGCGCGCCGTGGAGAGCAGTCCGGCACCACCGGAGAAGCTCATGCGCGGCCCGTCGACGTAGTGTCCCTGCCCACGCGCCCCATCCGGCGCGCGCACGCTGTGTCGCAACGAATCACTCGCATACACAGTGGTGAATCTCGCGCGCTTCGACTCGGGCAGGTAGAAGTGCGTGTCCGTCATCCGAAGCGGCATGGTGATCGTCGCGCTGATGAATGCATCGAGCGACATACCCGAGACACGCTCGACGACACAGCCAAGAATGTCGGTGTTGTACCCGTACACGAACGCCGCCCCTGGCTGTTGCACGAATGGCAGCGTGCCGAGTCGATCCATCGTGGTGCACACCGGCTCGTTCTTGTCTGCCGTGTACCATCCCCAGCCCGCGGCGGGGCCGAGCCCTTCGGCACGATACAGTTCAGCAACCTGGGTGTCGGTGCCGTACGAAATTCCCGCCGTATGCGTGAGCAGATCGCGGATCGTGATCGCGCGTTGCGCCGGAACGGCAGCGGTTGCGCCTGATGGCATCACGGTTGTCTTCGCAAACGTCGGCATGAAGCGACTGACGCGATCGTCGAGCGACAGCTTTCCCTGCTCCACCAGCGACATGATCGCGACGCTGGTGAGCGCCTTGGTCTGCGACGCGATGCGGAAGATCGCATTCGGCGCCATGCGCCGGTTGTCGGCACGGTCTGCCCAGCCCACGGCCCGCTCGTAGATGACCCGGCCATCACGCATCACGAGGCCGACCGCGCCGGTAATGCTGCTGTCGGCCACGGCGCGATCGAGGAGTGAATCGAGTCGGGCGAGTCGCGCTCGTGCAACGCCAGGTAAGGCGGGGCGCGCCTCGGGCAAGGCGACGGCCGCCTGTGCCGCCAGCGGCGTGACACGGGCAAGGACGGCCGCGAACATCACGGTCCGGATCGGGAGGCGCACCACGCGCCCGCCCCAGCGATAGAATGAAGTCGGCATAGCGTCACTATGCCGGTCCGCACAACCTTCAGCAAGGCACCATGCGCCGCTCCGCAATCCTGACCGCCGTCCTCGTCGGCTGTGCTAGCCAGCCACGAGCCACGCCGTACATCAATCCGCACGCCGCAGAGCCGATCGGCTCCGTGCGGGAGATGTACGACGGGCGGCTGACCCCAGAGCTGGCCGCGACGACCTTCCGCAACATCGACCGGTTGTTCCCGACGCGAGTCATCGCGCGAGGTCCGACGGCATCGCCCCTGCCAACCGCAGCGACACCGTTGCCGCCGGTGACGTGCAGCTCCCGCAGCGCGGTCGCCTCGCTTGACGAATACATGCGACTGAATCGCGTCAGCGGCTTGCTCGTTTTGAAGAATGGAGCCGTCGTACTCGAACGCTATGCACTCGGCGCCACCCGACAGACGCGATGGATGTCGATGTCCGTGGCCAAGTCGATCACGTCGACGCTGATCGGTGTCGCAATTGCGGAAGGCCGGATCGGAAGCATCGATGACCCCGTCACGAAATACGTCCCACGGTTGAAGGGAAGCGCGTATGACGGCGTGACCGTGCGACAGGTGCTGATGATGGCATCCGGCGTCCGCTGGAACGAGACATACACCGATCCCGCCTCCGATCGACGTCGGTTGCTGGACGCACAGATTGCGCAGACGCCCGGCGCCGCGCTGACGCTCATGGCGTCGCTTCCGCGGGCGGCCGCGCCGGGGAGCGTCTTCAACTACAGCACCGGCGAAACGCTCATCGCCGGCGAGATCGTGCGCGGCGCTGTCGGGATGTCCACGTCCGAATATCTGAGCACGAAGATCTGGAAGCCCGTTGGCATGGAGACCGACGCGGCATGGTGGCTCGATTCGCCGGACGGTCACGAGATTGCGGGCAGCGGGATCTCGGCCACGCTGCGCGACTACGCGCGATTCGGGCAGTTCTTCATGACCGGTGGCATGGTGAACGGTCGCCGGATTCTGCCGGACGGCTGGGTGACGGAAGCGGGCTCGCCGAGGGTGCTCGCGGGGGGCAAGCGAGAGCAGTATGGCTACATGTGGTGGCCCATCGACGCCGCCCCTGGCTCAGTGAATGCCGGTGCGTTCTCCGCGCAGGGGATCTTTGGGCAGGCGATCTACATCAACCCGCGTGAGCAGGTGGTGATTGTGCAGACGGCGGCGCAGACGCATCCAACCGAAGGCGAGGTGATGAACCCGGACGATTGCTTCGCTGCGGTAGTCGAGGCGCTTCGCGCCCGCTGAAGCGGTGCGCGCAGTGACAGCAACGCAACCTGCATCGCGTCCGGCGCTAACCGCCCACCTTCCCTCCGACGTGTGACCACAATGCACGTTCCACCGTGACCGGCGTCCAGCGCGCACCGAGCGCACTCGCACGCTCCCGCAGCCGCGCCGCGTACGCCCCGTAGTA
>JANMNM010000052.1:0-12619 GCA_031373905.1 Gemmatimonadaceae bacterium
CAGCTTGCCATCGGCTCCACAACCCGAGGTCAGGTTGTTTCCTCAATGCACGGGCGATCCGACGCCGTTGCTCGCTCCGACTCGAATCGCGTCGCGAGTGTGGTGGCGCGGCTCGGTGCGGTACGCACGACGGCCGACGACGAGGCCCTGCCGCATTTCACCAGCGGCACCAGGGCGTCGCCGCGCGCGGTCGTGCCGCGTGCATCGCGGACCACCCGTCGAGGCACGCCTCGACTGCCCACGCTTTCCCGGTCAAGAGAGGCATGCATGAATCCCATGGGGCGATGGGCCCGGCCGCTCTTCATCGCCGGAAGCGTCGCGACGCTGGCTGGAGCACTCGATCCACTGGAGGGCTCGATCATCATCGTCGGCGGTCTTGTGTGCGCCACCATCGGCGCGTCCATGTTGGGCAGTCGTCACGCACGCCTCATCCGTTGGTCGGCGGCATTGGTGTGCGTGGGTGTGGCCACGCTCTGGATCATGAGTGACCAGGGTGGTATCGGGGGCAACACAGGCCGGTCGCTCTGGTGGGGGCTCACGCTTCTGCCCTACCCGGTTGGCTGGGTTTTCGGAATGGTCGCCATCGTGCGGCAATTCCGTGACGACCGTGCGATGCGAAGGAACGCCGCTTGAGTGTCGTGAGGTGCCGACTGCTCCCGCTGTCGACTTGTGCGCAGGACTTGCGCACGCAAGACAGTCGTCGTGCAACGCGGCGGACGAGTCACCCGGGCATCGCGACGTGCCGCGTCGTCAGGTGAATCCGGTGTTCCCTGTCAGGCGAGGACGGACAGGGTTGGCGTGGTTACGGCATGAGATTGTCAGAGAAGTGCCGCGAGTGCGGGATCCCACAACACGGCGAAGCCGATGGAACCGGTCGTCTGCTAAGGGAAAATGGACTGCCTCAGCCTCGCGGCATGGATACCGATCCGCTGCGCCTATGGCGTGCGCGCAGGGCAGGCCGCCCGCAGGCAGCGGCCGGTGTGCGTCCTGCCTGAGACACGTACCAGATGAGACAGGAGGAGTGCATGAGTCGGACCCGACTGATCGTGACCTCGTTCGCAGTGCTGGTGAGCGCTGCCGCCTTGCCGATCCTCCTTGGTGCACAGGTCGCGGGTACTCGAGTCGACACGCTGGGGCGCGGCCGCGCGATCTTCGCGTCGACGTGTCGGGGCTGCCACACCATTGCGCCGCCACCGCAGGCAGCGCCGCCGATGGCAGGCATCGCGCAGCGCTACATCCAGCGTCTCGGTTCGCGGCATGCGGCCGCGCGGCGGATTGCCGAATGGCTCTACGCACCGTCAGTCGAGAAGAGTCTGATGCGGAAGGACGAGGTCGAGCGATTCGGCGTGATGCCGCACCAGCCGCTCGCTGATGCCGGCCGGTTCTCGGTGGCCGCGTACGTGGTCACGCTGGTGGACTCGGTGCGCTCGCAGAGACCGGCACGGCGACCACGCTAGGAAAACGTCATGTCGAACGCGCACCGGAATCCATCCTGCAGATGGATTACCGGCGCAGGAGTTCATTCCGGACGGTCTCGGCAATCGTCACTGTTTCGTCTGATCGGACCACGCGCACCGAGACGCTCGCTCCGTCCGGTGAGATGACGGCGTCGCCCGCCTCGTTCCGTGCCGGATCGATCTGAATGCCAAGGAAGCCCAGCCCCTCGCAGACGCGCGAGCGGATCTCGGGCGCGTTCTCGCCGATTCCGCCGCAAAAGACGAGCGTGTCCGTTCCGCCAAGTGCAGCGGCGAATGCCCCGATCCCCTTCCTGACGTGATAGCAGAACACTGCGAGTGCCTCCGCTGCCCGAGTGTCAGTCCGCTCGGCCGCCAGCAGCACTCGCACGTCCGCAATCGTCTCGGACATGCCCAGCAACGCCGATTCGCGGTTGACCATCGTATCGAACTGCGCCGTCGTGAGGCCTTCAGTCTGCGACAGGTTAAGCGCCAGTCCGGGGTCCAGGTCGCCTGCGCGCGTGCCCATCGGGAGTCCACCCGCAGGTGTGAACCCCATCGTGGTGTCGATGCCAACGCCATCGCGTGCTGCGGCGAGGCTCGAGCCCGCGCCAAGGTGCGCGAGAATTACGCGGCCGCGTGCCGCGCGCGGACCCGCGTTGCGTGCCAGGTCGCGCATCATGTATGCGAAGGAAAGGCCGTGGAACCCACGGCGCTCCAGACCGGCGGCGCTCAGGCGCCGTGGAAGGGGCGGACACTTCGCCACTCGTGGCATGTCGCGATGAAATGCACTGTCGAAGCACGCGATGTGCAGCGCCTCCGGTAGCCGGTCTCTCGCCGAACCGATCAGTGCCAGCTCGGATGGAAGATGCTCCGGCGCGTACCGGCTGAACCGACGGAGTTCGTCCAGCAGCTCGTCGGTGATGAGTCGAGGTTCGACTCGGCAACACCGGGCAGCGTGGGGACGCACTCGCGAAGTGTCTGCGATGCCTGCAGCGCGAGCGGTCGCTATCTTCCATCCACGCCGCGTCCAGCAATCGCGACTGTAGCGCGGGCGCCGCAGGGTCACTTCAGCCGGGAACGGCAATGAATCGAATCGTTGGCACGTGGATGCTGGCCGCGGCTGCTGCGTCACCGCTGGCAGCACAAGCTCGTCAGGCAGACTACGCCGCAGCCATGCACGCTGCGCACGGCAAGGAGACCCCGTCCGCAACACCGATCGCGCAGGTCGCGCCACGCGCCGCAGTGGTCGGCACGGAGGTGACGTACGGCACGGTTGATGGCAAACCGGTCAGGGGATACATGGCGAGACCGGCTGCGGGCGGTCGTAATGCGCCTGCGATCCTCGTCGTGCATGAATGGTGGGGGTTGAACGACAACATCAGGTCGATCGTCGATCGCTACGCGGGCGAAGGCTACATCGCGCTGGCGGTTGATCTTTTCGGTCGTGTCGCGACCACGCCTGATACGGCGATGGTGCTGTATCAGACAGCCATGAAGAATCTGCCAGCGGGCGAACGGAACCTTGCAGCCGCAATCGCCTATGTGAAGTCGCAGGGTGCCACGAGGATCGGATCCGTCGGCTACTGCTTCGGCGGGCACTGGTCGCTCCGCACCGGCCTGGTCGGCGGCAACGAGATCAGCGCCGTTGTGATGTACTACGGCGCGCCGATCACCGACGCGGCGCAGTTGTCGCGATTGCGCGCGCCGCTGCTCGGACTCTTCGGCGGACTTGATCGCGGGATTCCAGTCGACAGCGTTCGCGCGATGGAGCAAGCGCTCAAGGGTCTTGGCCGGCCGGTGACGATCAATGTCTACGCGGACGCCAATCATGGCTTTTCGAACCCGTCTGGTCAGGCGTACAATGCCGCGGCCGCCACTGACGCGTGGGAGAAGTCGCTGGCGTTCTTCCGGACGAATCTCCGGCGGTAGCTCTACCGTATGCTCGAAACCAGGGAGCGGGGAGCTTCCGCGCGGCAGAGGTCAGTGTCGCCTCCATCGTTGCGGCCGGGCGCCCCGCCACGCACTGTCACATCACCAGTATTTCAACTCAGTGGAGAGCATATGACAAACGTTCGCAGTGTGATTCTGGCCCTGGCGCTGCCAGTGGGTCTGGCTGCCCAACCAGCCGCTCCCGGCCCGGTCACGAACCCGATCACCGCGGTGTTCCGCGCCCGGACCATGACGCTCCAGCGGAATCTCGCGCAGGCCTTCGATTCAATCCCGGCCGGCAAGTTCACGTACCGCCCGACGCCCGCGCAGCTTACCATCGGCTACATCGCGCAGCACCTCGCGAGCGACAACTATTTCTTCTGCAACAACTTCGGCGAGATGAAGGCGACAGTACCGCCGGCGGACGGCACGACGCCTGACTCCGTCAAGGCCACCTGGCCGAAGGACGTGCTCGTGCAGAAACTCAAGGCTTCGCTGGCGTTCTGTGAGAGCGCGTTCGCGCAGCTGGATGACACGCATCTCGCGGATCAGATCACCATGACATTCAACGGGAACACGCGCACACAAGCGCGTGCGAGCATGGTGCTCGGTCACGCGCTCGACATGGCGGACCACTACAGTCAGCTGGCGAACTACATGCGATTGAACAACATCATTCCGCCAACGGCATTGCCGCGGCCAGCGCGTCCCGAAAACTAACTCCGCTCCGGTCGCGGCTCTCGCGACCTGTATCGCGTCGCGTGTTGCGCAGGACGGCGCGGACATCAGCACGTTTGGTGTTCGCGCCGTGTCGTCAGCCGGCTCCTGCGGTTCACTCCCTTGACGGTTGCGGAACAAAAGTCCCGTATCCTTCGCCCGAACGACGGCCACTGGATGCCACGAGTCAGAGGGAAGCTCCGCCGCCAGAGCTCATCTTTTCGTGTGGCAGCGCTCGCTGTTACGTTCTTCTCGCCAGCCGGATCGCCTGACTCCCCGCGCTGGTGGCAGCCGGCGGCGAGAGTGGCTGCGGGCATTGCTCACGCCGCCGCCTGACAATCCGTCATTCCGTCCACTGCGAACGCTGCGCATGCCCGAGACGAAACACCGTGGTCAGGCAGTTCACACTGCGCTCGCTGTCGCAGCGTCGTTCGTCGGATCGCTGCTCCTGTTCTCCCTCGAACCATACGTCGGGAAAACACTGCTGCCGTCATTCGGGGGCACTCCGCTGCTCTGGAACAGTTGCATGGTGTTCTTCCAGGTCGCGCTCGTGCTCGGATACGTGTACGCCCTCCTTCTGGTGCGCCTCTCATCGGTCCCGCTGCAGATCGGCGTGCAGCTGGTCATGCTGGCGTCTGTGGTGGTGCTGTTCCCGGATCCGGCCACGCTCTCGGCCGATCCGGGAACGTCACCCGCGCTGAGACTGGTCACGACGCTCACGCAGCACGTTCTTCCTTCGTTCGTGGTGCTCTCGGCGATTACGACGCTGGTGCAGTCCTGGTTCACCCCCGGCAGTGCGTCGGGTGAATCCGATCCATATCGGTTGTATGCGGCCAGCAACGCGGGCAGTCTCACGGGCTTGATCGCATATCCCGTGCTTCTCGAACCGTCGCTTTCCCAGTCGTCGCAACGCGTCGCATTCCTCGTGCTGGTTGGAATCGTGATCAGCTGTATCGCTGGCCTCCGCGTCTCATCGCGGCGCACGGCACCAGCGATGCCCAGTCGGAGTGCCGCGCAGGACGCCGCTGAGGGCGAGTTTCCTGCGGCGTCATGGCTCCGTGTGATGGGGTTCGCGGCAATCCCTGCCAGCATGCTGCTGGGTGTCACGAACTACGTCCTCACCGACATCGCATCGCTGCCGCTGTTCTGGGTGATTCCACTGGCGTTGTATCTGGTCACCTTCATCATCGCGTTCGGTGCGCGACGGTTCCGCCTGCCTGCGTGGGTGACCCGCGGATATGTGCTGCTGGCAATCTTCAGTGTGCTGGCGCTTGCCGGCGAGGCAAACTCTCCGGCCAGCCTGCTCATTCCACTGCACCTGACCGTCTTCGCGCTTGGCAGCCTGCTCTGTCACACACAGGTTGCCTCGATGGCGCCGCATCGCGGGTACCTGTCGCAGTACAATCTGGCAATCGCGGTTGGCGGGGCAATCGGCGGCCTGGTCACGCTGCTGATCCCGCCGTTGGTGACGGATCAGATGATCGAGTATCCCGTTGCGCTGGTTCTCTCGACACTGATTCTGGTGGCGACTGATCCGGTATCGCGGACATTGCGTGCGCGCACGATCGATACCCTCGTGCCCGCGATGCTGCTGATCGGTTCCTGGGCGGCGTACCGGCATTTCGTTCCGGACCCTCAGTCGAGATGGGCCGCGTTGGCGTACGCGCCCGCCGCACTCTACGTACTCAGCGCCAATACGCGCGGTCCGAGGCTGGCGTGGCGGTTGGCGTCGCTTTTTGTTGCGATCTCACTGTTGCCGTCTCCGTTCGGTTCAGCGCTGTTCGCTGAACGCAGTTTCTTCGGCCGGGTTCGCGTGTCATATGTGGCATCGGCGAACACACACACGCTCGTGCACGGATCAACCGTGCACGGCGTTCAGCGTGTCGACGAGATGTCGAAGTGTCATCCTGTCACTTACTATCACGGCACTGGGCCTGCTGGCCGATATCTCAGTGCACTGCCGGAAGTGCTGGAGCCCCGTCGCGTGGCGCTGGTCGGCCTGGGTTCCGGCGCGCTCGTGTGCTACGCGCGCCCGGGTGACGAGTGGGACCTGTTTGAGCTAGACCCGATCGTGGCAAAGGTCGCATCCGACCCGCGATTCTTCACCTTCCTCGCGAACTCGCGGGCCGCGAAGCAGAAGATCATGCTCGGTGACGCACGACTCGGGTTGCAGCGTGTGGATGCCGGGCGGTACGACGTCATCATCGTCGACGCCTTCAGTTCTGACGCCATTCCGATTCATCTGCTCACGCGCCAGGCGATCGATGCGTATGCTCGCGCGCTCTCGCCGCACGGAGTGCTGCTGTTTCACGTCTCGAACCGGTTCTTCAGGCTCAGCCGCGTGCTTGGGGCAGTGGCTCCGCCGTCGGGATTTCGCGCGTTCTCCAACCAGGATCTGACGCTCTCGTTGGCAGATGCGCAGGATCTCAAGTACGCGTCGGAGTGGATCATCCTCACGCGCGCAGGCGACCCGGCGCCGCAGGACCCGGCGTGGACGCCGATCACCGACGTGAATGCGCGTGTCTGGACCGACGATTACTCCAATCCGCTTGGCGCCATGCGGGCGTGGCAGTGAGCGCGAGTGTCGGGGCATAGCAATCGTGCTGGAGTCCACGAGGACGATAGCCCGGATCGAGTGCGCCAATCACCGTGCCTTGCGAAGTGCACCGCGGCCTGCGAGCATGCGTCGACCACGCGATCTCGCTTCTCCAACCGATCCGAGCCCATGGACAAGTCGCATCTCCCCAGCCGCCATGCCACCGTCGGCCCCGAGCGCGCACCACACCGGGCGTTCTATTACGCGATGGGCTTGACGGCGGAGGAGATACAGCAGCCCATCATCGGCGTGGTGTCCAGCTGGAATGAAGCCGCGCCATGCAACATCTCACTCAAGCGGCAGGCCGAGGCAGCCAAGCGGGGCGTGAAGGCATCCGGAGGGACGCCGCGCGAGTTCACCACGATCACCGTCACCGACGGCATCGCGATGGGGCACGCCGGCATGAAGTCATCGCTCGTGAGCCGCGAGACAATCGCCGATTCGGTCGAACTCACCGTGCGGGGACATTGCTACGACGGATTGGTTGGCATCGCCGGGTGCGACAAGACACTGCCTGGCCTCATGATGGCGATGCTCCGGCTCAACGTGCCATCGGTCTTTCTGTATGGCGGCTCCATTCTGCCCGGCCGCTTTCATGATCGTGATGTCACCGTGCTCGATGTGTTCGAGGGCGTCGGCAAGCACGCGGCCGGCACGATGTCACTCGAGGAACTGACCGCGCTCGAAAAGGTCGCATGCCCGGGCGCCGGTTCGTGTGGTGGGCAGTACACCGCGAACAGCATGGCGTATGTCTCCGAGGCCATCGGCCTGGCGCTGCCTGGATCTGCCAGCCCGCCGGCGGAATGGGAGTCACGCGACAGCTATGCGGAATCGGCGGGTGAGGCGGTGATGCGATTGATGAAGGTCGGACCGCGTCCACGTGACATCGTGACGCGCCGTGCGCTGGAGAACGCGGCCGCTGTCGTCGCTGCCACCGGTGGTTCCACCAACGCCGCGCTGCATCTCCCCGCGATGGCGCATGAAGCCGGAATCGCCTTCGACCTCTTCGACGTGGCTGCCGTCTTTGCACGCACACCCCTCATCGCCGACCTCAAGCCTGGTGGCAGGTACCTCGCAAAGGACGTGCACGACATCGGCGGCGCGTCAGTCGTGTTGAAGGCGTTGCTCGACGGTGGGTTCCTGCACGGCGACTGTCTCACCGTCACGGGCAAGACCATCGCCGAGGATCTCGCAACGGTAGTGGTGCCGGCGAATCAGGATGTCGTGCGGCCTGTGATCAACGCGATTTCGCCCACGGGTGGTCTCGTCGGCATGCGCGGCAACCTTGCTCCGGACGGTGCCATCGTGAAGGTCGCCGGCTTGCACACTCGCGTGTTCTCTGGACCAGCGCTCGTGTTCGAGTCGGAAGAGGAGGCGATGGCTGCCGTGATGGCGAAGCGCTACGCCTCCGGCGATGTGCTCGTGATTCGCTACGAGGGCCCACGCGGAGGACCAGGCATGCGCGAGATGCTGTCGACGACGTCGGCGATCTACGGCCAGGGCATGGGTGACAAGGTGGCACTCATCACCGATGGGCGATTCAGTGGTGCGACACGCGGGTTGTGCATCGGACATGTCGGTCCCGAGGCGGCAATCGGTGGGCCGATCGGACTGCTGCAGGACGGCGATATGATAGACATCGATGCTGATGCAGGCGTGCTCTCCGTGCGCCTGACCAGCACCGAACTCGCGCAGCGGCGGGCGGTATGGCTTCCGCGGCAGCATGACTTCCAGTCCGGGGCGATCTGGCGCTACGCGCAGACGGTGAGCCCGGCCAGGTTCGGCGCCGTGGTTCATCCGGGGGGGCTTGCGGAAACACACTGCTATGCCGATGCGTGAAAACGTCGCGCGTCGAACTCCCTGGCGCGCGTTGCTGTCTGCGGTGGTGCCCACAGCCTCCTCAGACCCGGTCCACCGGTCAATTGCGCCTGCGAACCGACGCCCCTCCCGAGATCATCGGAGGGGCACCCGTGGGCAGCATCTCACAAGGCTCCCTCTGCGCGCGGAGGGGGCCTTTTCGTCTTCCGTGGCTGTATGCGAATTTACGACCCGTCGCCGTGCATCCGGCGCTGGCGTCGGCGAGCCCGCTGAATCAGGAGCTCCTGCGCGACGTGGACATCCTGTTTGTGCGCGAGCTGACGGGTGGGCTGTACTTCGGCGAGAAGACGCACGATCGCGAAGCCTCCGGTGCCTCGACGCGTGCGTCTGATCTGTGCGTCTACACGACGGAAGAAGTGGAACGCGTGGTGCGAGTGGCGGCACGGATCGCGCGCAGCTGGCGCGGGCGCCTGCGCTCGGTTGACAAGGCAAACGTGCTCGCGACCTCGCGTCTCTGGCGCGAAGTGACCACGCGCGTCATGCGCGACGAGTTTCCCGATGTGGTGCTCAGTCACGCGCGTGTCGACTCGTTCGCGATGCACCTGATTTCCTCTCGGATGCGATCGGCGCAGGCGTCCGCACCGCCGACTGCGTCACTGCCGGTCAGGCGGCCTGCGGAACGGCTGCATTTGGTGACGCCGTGCTTGAGCGGATCGCAGCTCGGGACGTCACTTGATGAGCAGGCGTGCCCGCCGTTGCTGGACTGCGACTGAACAGGCTCTGCGCCGCGCCTCCCGGCTGGTCCCGCCTCAACCGCGCGTGGATGCCACCTGGTCCAGCACGGACTCGAACTGCTGCGACACCGCCTCCCACGAACACTCCCGATCAACGAGCGTGAATGCATTCGCCGCGATGCGGTCGGCCAGCTCCCGATTGTCGAGCATCTCGATGCACGCCGCCGCGAATCCCTCCGGCGTATCACTGACGATGATGTCCCGGCCCGGAACGCACGCCAGGCCTTCCATGCCAACGGCCGTGGAGACCATCGGGACGCCGGCGGCCATCGATTCGTAGACTTTCATCCGGGTGCCGCCCCCGATGCGCAACGGCAGGATCGCCGCGCGCGCGTTCCACAGATACGGGCGCACGTTATCCACCGTGCCGGTCACTGTGATGCGGGGGTCGGCCGCCGCGAGCGCCAGCAATCGGGCGTCCGGTCGCCGACCCACGATCGTCACCGTGCAGTCAGGCTTCCGCGCGCGGATCAGCGGCAGGATCTCCGCGGCGAACCAGAGCATGCCGTCGATGTTCGGAAGCCAGTCCATCGAGCCGACGAACACGAAGTCCGTCGTCGGCGTACGGGGGCCCTCATGCATCAGCGACGCAACGTCGACGCCCGTGGCGACGTCGGAGACGTGCGTCACCCCGAACATGCTGCGCATGCGGTCGGCATCGAGCGGCGAGACGGCAATCACGTGTGCGCTCTCACGGCACACCCGTTGCTCGTAGCGATGCATTCGTTCCGCCTGCACATTGTAGAACCATCGGTGCAGTGGCGTCGTGGCATGCGACGCGTGCCGCTCGAAGATCGTCGTCTCGACGTTGTGCTGGAACAGCACGGCGCCGGCGAGGGTCGGCATGTTGACGGCGCTTGCGGCAAAGTCGCAGACGACAGCATCGAAGGACTCGCGAGCCGTGAGCTGACGGACGGTGTGCAGCAGGGCCTCGGACTTGTACCGCGTCACGGCCAGCGGGAGGTCCGAGAAGGCGAGATGATGCGCGACTTGCAGTGCGGCTGCCGGCGAATGCCGCGACACCACAGGATGCGGAATCGGGTAGGCTCGCGTGCAGAACGTGTGGGCCATGTCCCGACCGACACTCGACGTCGGATCCTCGAGTGCGGCGTAGTGTACCTCGTGGCGCGCGTGCAGCGGCTTCAGGATGCCCATCGAGCGGATCTGGCCGCCGCGCTCGGTTGGATGCAGGAAATACTGGTTGACCCAGAGAATCTTCATGGTCTGATATGACGACAGGCGTCGGACGGATGCAACAGCCACGACGCGGCGCTCCGGAATGGGGGCGCGTTGGCCTTCGGCAACTTACCCGCGCCTCGCCCTTGGCGGTCCTGACGGCCGGCCTGTGGCCCGGCAAGTAGTGCATGTCGAAGCGCCGTCACGCGCTCGTACGCGATGGTGCTGACCCGGGCGGCACGCCCGACTGGCCGTCGGCCCTTGGTCCTTGTGCTGTGTGTGACAATCTTCTCTATCAGCGTACCGAGTCACCGGACGCCGGCTGCGGAGCGGTGTCAGTCGATGTCATGGTGTCCGGGTCGTCAAGACAACCGGCCGGCGCTCCGATCGCGCGTCGGGATCGGTGCCGATGCGGGGCTACTGCGGGCGTCCCCCGACCCTCTGATGGCGGTCGGCGGCCACGTTTGTTTTCGCCATGGGCACGAGAGGTATTCTCCCATGCAGTTGACGATCATGGGTCGTGACGATGCGGAGTCGATCGTACATGGAAGCGGCGACGCCAGCTCTGAGCGCCGGGCGACGGATCGGTCAATGAGCGCGGAGCCCTGAACGATGTGTGGCATTTGTGGCATCGTCATTCCGGAGCGACTGCACCGTGCGGTCGATGAGCATGCGCTGCGGCGAATGCGCGACACCATGGTGCATCGTGGGCCGGATGGCGCTGGCGTCTTCCTCGACGGGCCGATTGGGCTCGGACACCGGCGGCTCAGTATCGTCGACGTGGAGCATGGCGCCCAGCCGATGACCACGGACGACGGTCGTGCGACGATCGTCTACAATGGCGAGGTCTACAATCATCCGCAGCTGATGGCCGACTTGGCCGCCAGCGGTGTCGCGTACCACACGCACTGCGACACCGAGACGGTTCTGCATCTGTACGCACGACACGGCCGCGGGTTCGTCAACCACTGTCGCGGCATGTTTGCGATCGCGATCTGGGACCGCGCCACCGGAACGCTGACTCTGGCGCGTGACCGTTTCGGCGTCAAACCGCTCTACTACGTGCATTCGGCTGACGGAACGCTGTACTTCGCCTCGGAAATCAAGGCGCTCCTGGCGGTGGATGCGGTCACCGCGACGCTCAACCTCGGCGCGTTCCCCGACTTTCTCGCGAACCACGCGCCGAGCGGTACTGACACGCTTTTTTCGGGGGTGAAGCGGTTGCCGGCCGGCCACACGCTGGTGTGGCGCGATGGGTCGATTCTGGTGGAACGGTACTGGGACCTGTCATTCGTGCCTGACCCGATGCTGGACCGATCGAGCGACGCGGATCTGGTCGCCGAGTATTCGGCGCGATTCGAGGAAGCGGTCCGGCTCCGGCTGATGGCTGATGTGCCGCTCGGCATGTTCCTCTCCGGGGGGATTGATTCGGCTGCGATCACGGCCGTCATGAGCGGCATGGTCGATGGACCGATCCAGACCTTTTCCGTGGCGTTCGCCGAGCGTGAGGCAAATGAGCTCCAGTATGCGAGGCTGGTGTCGCAGTGCTTCCGTACCGAGCATCGCGAGGTCGTCGTCTCGGCGGAACAGTTCTGGAATGCGCTGCCAACGCTCATCTGGCACGAGGACGAGCCAATTGCACATCCGAGCTCTGTGGCGCTGAACTTCGTGTCGATGCTGGCGAGCGAGCGCGTGAAGGTCGTGCTCACAGGGGAGGGGAGTGACGAGACGCTCGCCGGATACAACCGCTATCGCGTCACGCTGGCCAACATGGCGCTGGGTCGCTGGTGGGAGTCCGTCGCCCCGCGCGGATTGCGCAGCGCGATTGGCCGTGCAGTTGGTGAGGCAGGAGCGGCCGGAGTGCGCGGCAAGCTTGCTCGCACCTTCCTTGCGCGACCCGCCAATCTCGATGCGATGTACTTCGACAACTTCGCCGTCTTTGCACCGGATACGCTCTCCGCACTCCTGTCACCGCAGGTGCAGGAGGCCGTCACCGGTATCGATGCCTACGCGGCGTATCACGAGGCGATCGAGGCCAGTGACTCACCCACGCTGCTTGGCAAGCTGCTCTACGCGGACACGAAGACGTACCTGCAGGAGCTGCTCATGAAGCAGGACCAGATGAGCATGGC
>JANMNM010000062.1:0-5412 GCA_031373905.1 Gemmatimonadaceae bacterium
CGGACGGCGCCTTTCCTGTGACCACGCCAGCCACGAACTGAACCCAGCGAACGGGAGCGGCCGGGGAATCCCAGTAGTCCGCACGATGCGATTCGATCTTGACGAGCGTGATGTCGGGATCGCTGGGTCCACCCTTGAACCACATCTTGAGCGTCGGATTCCACAACGATTCCACCTTGTTCTGGTCGTCAACAACTACTCCCTGTCCTGAGATCACCACGAACCGCTGGGACCCGGGGTTCGCATACTGCACCAGCACAGGTGCGTTTTGACCAAGGTGTGCCACCAGCGATGATGACTTGGAGGTGAAGAACCAGAGGTCTCCATCGAACTCGGTTTCCTGCGTGAACATCGGCCGGCTGTGGAGGCGACCATCGGCATCGGTCGTTGTCAGCATCGCGACCTTGATGTCCGAAATCATGTCCCGGATCATCTCTACCGAGCCCGCCTGCGTTTCCTGCTGCGTTGCGTTCGTTGCCTCAACGTGTTGCATGAAATTCCTCCTGTTGATTATTGCAGCCGCGCTGCATTTGCGAGGTCACCGCGTTGCCTCGGATACCAGAGATCGTGCAGGGTTGAGTCATGCGAGCAAGACCGCACGAAGCCAGGCGGATGCGTGGCCGGTGATCACGCTGTCTGCGAGCGTGCGGCGCTTCTCTGCGGACGATCGCGATCGCGGTCGGCTTCCGGCTGGCCGCTCGATCTGGCGATCGTGAGCAGCACCAACGAGTCGAGCTCGAACTCGTCCAACTCACGCTTGAGCCGCAGGCTGCCCTCACGGAGGAGCGCAACTGCGGGTAGTGACGCAAGGTTATCGCGCACGGGCGGTGCCGCCAGGCGGCACACGATCCCCTCGATCCGGTGCATCTGACGCTGGGTTTCAAGAAGACATCGAGCGATTTCGGCGCTCGGGTCGAGCTCTCCCAGGTTCAAACATTTGGCTGACGCAGATTCTACTGACGACGAGGGCTCCCCACTGCTTTGACACTTTGTGCTCGAGATGAAGCTCATCACTCATCCTCCCGTTCGCTGGCAGATCGCCGTGAAAAAAAAGGCGCGAGTGGCCAGTCAATGGCCCCTCGCGCCGTCGTCTCACGAGCCAACCTGCTCGTGTGACTCAGCCTGCGCTGCGTTCGCGCGTTGTCGTCCTTCGTCAGCAGCCTACAGCGGGGAGACCATTTCTGCAAGTTCCGTCGGTTCCTCCGCTTTCCTCCATCGAGACCCTACTCAGCGCGGGCACGGCGCGCCGTCGGGTGGCATCGACCGTCAGTCGGCGCGATACAAACCCGAATTTCGCTCAGGCAGCCGTACGTTTCGCGATGTGCTGAGCACGAATTGTTGAGTTGACACTCTCCGTTGGCCTTCGTACAATCGAATCACAGCGAGGACGGGACGATCCGTCCTACACCTGCCGTAGCGATGGGATCCGGGATCTCCACTGTTGACGGCGCACGAAACACCATTGGGTGTTCGTGCGCCGTTTTTTTTCGTCGGAGGACGCCATGCAGAACGTTCTGGCCCGGTTGCTTGGGCTTCGAACGAGGCTCGGTCAGCCAGCGGTTAGCACGGATGGGCTTGCTGAATTCCGTCTCGACATCAACAGTCCCTTCACCGAGACTACGCACTGTGATGGGACGACTGTGCGAGCGTTCTTCGACGGCGATGTCATGATCTGGGAGACCTGGATACGCGGCCAGACGGCAGCTGCCTGAACAGAAGGAGCTGGCCCAAGCGCACGGTGTGTAGTGCATTGCCGCGATGCTCCCATCGCGAATCCAAGCAGAATTCGGTCGCCAGTGCCGATCAGCGTTGCCTGCGGCGCACTCGGCGTCATTGCAGTCCAACATCGTGGAAAGAGGCGTGAAATGAGCAAGCTGCTGAGGGGATTGGCCGCAGGATATGGCGCGAAGAAGCTCGGTGGCGGCTGCTTTACCACCGTGCTCATCTTCCTGTTGCTCTGGTGGGCGCTGGGGAGCTTTGATGTCTTCCGCTGAGAACGAAGTGTGGCTCGCGTGGAAGACGTGTCAGGTTGAGAGCGTTCGACGAGTGGCACGTCAATTGCTTATTACGTTTTGAGTTTCTGAAGTTCAGAATTGGATCGAATGGCTGGGTGAAAGGAGCAGTTGGTCCTTTTCCGTCGGCGCCGTGAACTCGTGATACGGGTTTTCTGCGCCTTTTTGCTTTTCATTGACTTTGGGAGATTGCCTTGTGAACAATCGTGGCGAAGAAGCGTTGGCCGGACTGGAGAATTCACTCGACGATGCCACTCGTTCTGCGGCGCGCTTTGCGCGGCAACGCGTCGACGGAGCTGCTGACACTGTGACGAATGCGATGGATGGCGCAGCTCACGGCGTCCGGGAGAATGCGCGCGCTGCTGGCGACGCATTGAGCCGTGCTGGCCGGGGCGTTGCCGCCGGTGTCGCCGGCTCGGCCGGGTACCTTCGGGACAACGACGCACGCGAAATGTTTGACGATGTCCGCGGCCTGGCCAAGAAGCACCCGGGCGTGGTATTGATTGCGTTGGCGGTCGTCGGGTTTCTGCTTGGCCGCAAGATGAAATCAGCCGACTGATGTTTGACACAGGCGCATCCGCGTCGTCTCCGTTCGGCGCGCTGAAGGAACTCGTAGCGCAGTCCGAACGGCTCGCGAGAGCTGAGGTGCGGCTGATGATGGCTGAGTACACGTCCAGCGCGACGCTCGGCATTCGTCGCCTGGTCGTGTTCGTCGTTGGTGGCGTGTTCGCATGCTTCGCGGCAGGGTATCTCCTGTACGCAGCCTTCCTTGCCCTCCTGCAGGTGCTCGTCCCGTGGAAGGCGGCGTCGCTGCTCGGCGCAACACTGGGCTTGCTGTCCGGAGTGCTGTTCGCCGCAGGTTTGCGCGGCGTCAGGGGCAGGGACATACAGCTTGCTCCTCAATCGTTACTGAACCTCACACGGGATACTGATGACTGATCGGATTGCAGTTCTCCGCGAAAAAGCATCCGAAGAACGCTTCAGGCTTTCGGAGGCATTTGATGCACTGGAGGGTGAAGTGAAGAAAGTGACGGACTGGCGGGCCGCCGTGCGAGAACATCCAACGACGGCGGTTGTGGTGACGTTGGGTGCCGGAATGGTGGTCGGTATGATGAGTCGTCCAAGCCAGTCGCCACGACGGGTATCCGCGCCGGACCGCGTGCGACATGCTGCAGAGCCGACGTTGCTCTCCGAGGTTGCGAGAAGCGTGTGGCACGAAGGGAAGAACGCCGCACTTCTGCTGTTGACGCGATCACTCACCTCGATGCTGACTGATCGGAATCGAAAATAGCGGATGCTGATCCAATGCTTTCCGTCGCGCGTCCAGGCGGTCAAGGCGAAGGTAGGAGTCTGCGCGGAAGTAAGGATTGTCGACCCTGACCGTCATCGACGACGGCAGGTCGCGAAAGAGCAGGTGGGCATTCACCTGTATCCGACCGATGGGAGGTGATCACCATCGACGATGGAACGAGAAGAGATCACTCTCCGTGTCGCCGGTGCCCGTCAGCGCTCCGCGGAGGAGCTGCGCGGCCATCATGGAGAAGGTGATACCGTTCTCGCCAAACCCCAGCACAGCAAAACAGTCTGCAGGCCAGGCACCGCGCCAATGCTCGGCGTGCCAGTCCGTGATGTTCCAAAACTCCCGCACCACGCGAACGCGGCGCGCGCCTCGATCCCGGGCAGCAGCTGAGCGAGCTTTGTCTGGAGACGGATGGTCTTTGCCGGGAGGAGCGCATCGCGTCGCTCCTCGTCCGCGAACGATTCGTCTTCACCACCTCAGCTCACACGACCGTCCGCTGTTGACCGGAAGTACAGATAGGGATCCGATGCCTCCCAGATGAAGCACGCGTCGCGCCAGATGCGCCGGGTCTGGGGCAGCGTCGCGATCAGAAAAGTCGACGCAATGTCATGCCCGCGTCGTGGAACACCCTTCGCCAGTTCGTGACCGGTCGCAAAGATCACCCATCGCGCCCGGATGACAACGCCTTCCGTCGTAATGGCGCGTACGCTGCGTGCGTCAGGAACCACACGGTCAATCGATTCAGGGGCGAAGACTCGTGCACATCGGCTCGGCGGCGGCTCGCAAAAAGCCAATGGCAAGGCGGCGCGGGTCAGCTGCGAGATTCCCAAAGCTCAGCAGCGCGGCACGACGCCGGATGCCATACCCAGACAACACGTCAGGGGCCGTCAGGTCAGCGACCTCGAACCCTGCACGGCGTCGAGCATGAGCCTCCCGAGCCAGCGCGGCAGCATTGAGAGTATTTCCTGAGAGGTAGAGTGATTGTCGGCCTTCCTGATCGGCTTTGATTCCCAGTGCAGTGCTGCGCTGGCGCAGTGCATCCGGCGCGAGCTTCGATCGCCGCCAGATGCGCTCGGCGCGCCGGACTCCGATCCGTGCGGATAGAGTCATCAGCGGTGTATCGATCTCATACTGCAGCAAGGCGGTGGATGCTGGTGTCGAGCCCTGCACCGGCCCTCGTCGGTCCACGATGACGACACCGAAGCCTGCGTCGCCGAGTGCATCTGCAGTCAACGCCCCGCTGATACCGGCGCCGATGATCAGGACATCAGTCCGCGTATCGCCATCCAGCCGGCCATGCTCCACAGGCGGGGCACTGCGTGCCTGCCAAGCGCTCCGTCCTGTTCGCAAGTCGACCGAGTGGGTCGCCGTCACGCAGCGCCGACTGGGTTGGACGACGATTCAGTGGTATTCGCCGTCAGCGCCAGCAGTTGTTCAATGAAGTCGCGCTGTGCTTTCCGCGTCGGATCGGCGGCGTCATGCAACTTCAACCATCGAGTGAACAGCGCGCGACTCTCGGCCGCTGCAATGTTGCCGATGACTTCGGGCGACGTCGCTCCCGGAGACTGCGGCGCTTTGACGCGTCTCGTCCCGGAGTCTGCGGGGGCCTCCAGGCCGTAGATGATCGTGCCTACTCCAGCCTGCATCGACGCACCGGTGCACATCACACACGGCTCGAGCGTGGAAACCATGTACAACCTCGTGCCGGGATCACACGATCCGGCGGCAGCAGTGAATGCGTTAATCTCGGCGTGCGCGACCGGGCTCCCGGAGGCCACCATCGTGTTGTGTCCGCGGCCGAGCACTTCACCGTCGATCCCGAACAGCGCCGCGCCAATCGGTGCCTCGCCCGTGTTCAGGGCAATGCGTGCTTCGTCGAGCGCAACTTCCATCCACCGCTCCATCGTATCGAGCAGTGGAGCATCAGTAGAATCGAACTTCATCGGCTCTCGAATGGCAGAAGAAACGCCGCCCGGTTCGCTGGTGCAGCGCATCGTCCGGTTCGGAAGGGAGACGTGTAGGCGAGCGCGCGTGCTTGTGTCGGTCTGGCGCGCAGGCTCACTGACCGATCGCGTCCAGCAGCTCCTGCAGATCGGCAGG
>JANMNM010000082.1:0-65664 GCA_031373905.1 Gemmatimonadaceae bacterium
GACTACGAAGAAGTCCCGAGCGACGCGGCGGCAGGCGTCATGGGAGAGTTGCGCAGCAGGCAGGCAACCCTGCCGGGCCAGGCGATCGCCGGCCGACGCATCCGCGCTGCCGATGACTTCTCGTATCACGACCCGATCGACGGTTCGATGAGTTCGAATCAGGGATTGCGGATTCTGTTCGACGACGGATCGCGCATCATCTATCGCCTCTCCGGCACCGGCACCGCTGGTGCAACATTACGCGTCTACATCGAGAGCTACGTTGCGGGACCGGATGGACTCGATCGCGATCCGCAGGATGCGCTGAAGGATCTCGTGCATGCCGCACTCGACCTGTCCGGGATTCCGGAACGGACGGGGCGCACCGCACCGACCGTCATTACCTGATGCGTGTCACGCATCCAGTGAGTGATTCTGGGGGAGGAAGCGTCCGACAACAATCGTGATGTTGTCAGTACCACCAGCGTCGAGCGCATCCTGAAGCAGTGTCTCGCAGACCTGCTTCGCAGACGTCATGGTGCGTAGCCGCTCGGCGACCTGCTCGTCGTTCACGTGCTTGGTCAGTCCATCGCTGCAGAGCAGTCCGATCTGATCCCAGGACTGCTCGAATCGCGTGATCACCGGCATCGCTTCCTGACCGCCGATCGAACTGGAGAGCACGTTCGAGAGCGGTGAGCGCAGCGCCTGCGTACGTGTCAGCACTCCGGCATCCACCAGATCCTGGACGATGGTCTGGTCGCGGGAAATCTGCGTCAGCACGCCGCCGCGCATGATGTAGCACCGGCTGTCGCCGACCTGCAGCAGGTACGCATACGGCCACACACCCAGCCAGAGCGTGAGCGTCGTCGCCATGCCTTGCGCGTCTGGCGGCCCCTCCGCGCGTTCGCGGGCAATGTCGGCGTGCACCCGCATCGCTGCATCGGCCAGCGCGTCGTGCAGATCCTCGAGGTGCCCCTCCTCCAGTTTGTAGAAGCACTTCGAGCATGCCGAGACGTAGTGCAGGATGCCTTCCACCGCCTGACGGCTGGCCTCACCGCCCATCGCGCTGCTGCCGACGCCGTCGGCGACCACGGCCAGAAATGCCATGCGATCGCTGCTCGACTTTGCTTCGGTTGATGGCAGACTTGTGTGATGCACCACGATCTCGCGCCGAAGTGACGAAATGAGGAAATGATCCTGATTCGTCGTTCGGACGCGGCCAGTATGGGTTAATCCGTAGACATCTATCTCGGAATCGAGTGGCTTCCGACTGGCGCCGACTTCGGTCGCAGGCTCAGTTCTCATGTGATCGCGGAATCAGGGAAAGGGCAGCTCGCTGCATGATACACCCATCTGGCGATGGCTGAGCCAGTCGGTCGTCGCCACGCGCCGCACGAGGCGCGCGCTACCGAAGGCTCCCCAGCGTTTCCCATCGGTCGCCCCCGCGAACGCGCCCCAGCATGGCACCGGCGGCGGCGCCGACTGCGGTCAGCACTCCGATGGTGGCTGCGCGGCTTCCGCCGTCGCATGTCCTCGTGTTGCATGAAGTTCTCTGACTCAGGAATCCCGCCGCGAGCCCGATGCCAGCCCCCCACGCTGCGCCTTCGAGCACACCACGCTTGTGCGAGCGTCCACGATAGACCGCAATGCTGCGTATCGCGCTGAATGGCACACGCACCTGCGGTGACGATCCGCTGATGAACAACAGCGTGTCACCGCGAACCCCGCTGATCAACCCCTCCGCCTCATCGGTAATGACATCCGGCGCACGCAGCCTGATGCGTGCGCCATCGCGCAGCTCGGAACGCTGCGCGGCCAGCGACGCCGCCGGGCATGCGGTCAACGCGATGACCGCCGCCGTGACCATCAGCCATCGCAAGTCCGTCGGCGCGCCACGCAACGAAGTGCGTTCTCTCACACACACTCCCGCGTTGAAGTCAGTCAGTCGATCGGCGACAGAGTGGCACCGAGACGTCCAAAGTTAGCGGCGCACACGTCGGGGCGGTGTCAGCAGACGCTGCAGCTCGGCTCGCTCGGCGTCCGTCGCACCCGACATCGAGTCCAGCCATTGCTTTCGAAGCGACGCATCTGCGAGCACACGTCGCCGGATCACCGGATCCCGAAGCAGTCGAAGTTGCAGCGAGACAGAAACGCCTGCGCGCGGCGCCCCAGCCATCGTCCCATGCATCATCTCGTGCTCAGCGCCACTGTGCTCCATCGCGTTGGGCGGTGTACTGTCACGAGCTGCCGTTGTATCCACGCTGGCGGGCGCCGGCATGACATGCCCCTCATGCCCCGCAGCTGGCTTCGGCGTTGTATCCCGCGGCGCGCCGTGATCCATCCCCTCGTGCGACGTGCCCGTCATCTGCCCCACGAGCATCCCTGTCATCCTGCCTGTCTGTCGATCGTGCTGCATCACGGCGCCCCTCGTGACGGTCGGCGTCGGGAGCTCGGTGCCAAAGCCCACCGACGGGCCGCCCATGTTTTCCACGCCCATCTGCTCCGACATCGTGAGCCACGCCGCACGCGACATCACATACGACGTGTCATCCCGGAACATCCGCGCAGCGCGCATGATCTCCGTGCGCTTCCGGTTTCGCGGCACGGATGGATTTGCCAGGATGTCGCTCACGACATCGTGCATGGAGTGGAGGTTGTCGAAGATGATTGCCGCTTCAGGGTAGCGCTTCGCGAACTCCGGTGCGATTGCCGCCGTCATCGGCATCTGGTACGGCAACGTGTTCGGTGGATCGGTCAGCATCTGCCAGAACCGCGCAACAGTCCGTCGCACACCGGCCTGGCGTTCCGCATTGGTCGTTCCAACCAGCAACGGCTCGTACAGCCCCACCTGAAACCAGTGGTATCCCCAGATCAGTCCATTGAATTTCGGATACTTCTGCCGGAACGCCAATGAGTAGGGTTGCTCCTGCATCAGTTCCATGCTCTTCGGCTTCGAGCTGAATGCGAGGTCCGGACGGGTCTTGTAGTACGCAATCAGCCGTTCGACCTCACGGTCCTTTGCACCCTGATCGATTCGCTCGTCGGCCAGCACATCGTAGATCTGTCGATGCAGGATGTGTGACCAATCGAACATCGCCTTCGCCTCCGGTGCCAGGCGCACGTACATCGGCTCGATCGCCATCTCCTCCAGTGGCACCTTCGGCGGCCGGACCAGTATCTCGCGCGTGAGGCGATTGTAGATCCGGTCCTCCAGCTCCGAAGCCGCCGCCTGCGGCTTGCGCCACAACGTCTCGTAGAGGATCGCGTGCCCGTAGTCGAATGCGTTGAAGAGCCGATCCGCGTTCTGGTAGTCCGAGCGGAACACCCAGTTGTGCGGTGCCTGCAGGTAGAAGGTCTCGTATGTCGTGACCCACTGTGCATCGAGTGACGCAGACAGCACGCCAGTCAGGCCGAGGACGGCGCTCGCACGCCGGATGAGTGTGCTGTGTTGCATCAGCGAGCCCTCCATGGCAGTCCGAATGCGTACGCACCGCCGCCAGTCACGAACCAGGCATGGTCGGTTCCGCTCAGCGCTCTCCCGATTCCGGCGTCCATCGCCCATCGGGGCGCAAGCTGATAGCGCACACCGGCAGCAGCATTCCATTCCACGCTTTCGGCAACATCGAGCGGCTTCCTCGCGTAGAGCTCCGCCGTCATCAGGACGGACTTGAGTGGGATCGGCCGATCGATCGCCGCACCCGCGATCCAGCGCGAGACCTCGACACTCTGCCCCACTGCGCCGATCGGCGCTGCGTTGCCGGTCGTCGGGCTCTTGCCGAAGGTGTACTGCGCGTTGGCGTGCACACGGAATGCGGGGAAGGTGCGTGTCATGATGCCTTTCACACTCGCGTAGGCCCGGTCCGGGGCAAACCGCCCCACCGGAATCAGGAGATCCGCTGCCACGGCCAGCGCCGGCAGGCTCGTTTCGGCGTTCAGCGTGTGCAGCACCGAGAGCTCCATCCCCGAGATCCCGAAACCGCCGCCTGGCGAGCGCGTGTCCACGTGCGCCATCGGGATGCCGAACTCGATCTGGGTTCGGTTCAGAATGCCGAACGCCAGCTCCGGCTCGACACCCCAGGTGTAGACGCCGTTGCGGGCGCGTGACAGGCGCAACGGCGCCACCAGCAGCTCAAACCCGCGACGCTCGAGGGCAAACGCATCCTCGATCTGGATCGGGCGCCCGGTGTCCGTGTTGTAGTAGTCCGTCTGGGCACGAAGCGACGAGGATGTCGCAACGAGCACCGTCGCAAAGATCAGAAAGCGGTTCATCGGCTGTGTTTGTGCATGAGATCCACCAGTTCGTCGTACATCGCGTCCGCCTCGTCAGGACTTGCCTTGATCGCATGCGTCGCGCAGTGCTTGAGATGATTGCGCATCAGCTCGCGCGCGACCGCACGCAACGCCTCGTGCACCGACGAGACCTGCGTCAGCACGTCGGCGCAATACCGATCCTCCTCCACCATCTTCTGGATGCCGCGCACCTGCCCCTCGATCCGGCGCAGCCGCTTCAGGTTGCGATCCTTGCCTTCGGCATCCACGCCCACGGCCTTGCGCCCGCAATGGGTTTCGGCCGCCACGGCCTCCGGGTCAATCGTCACTGCCTGCTCCACGCTGCCTCCACGAATTGTCATCTGTCGAAACGAACACGAACCACGCCCAGCCCGCGAGTGATACACCGCGCCGCGCTACGCGGACCTGAGCCGCAGGCTGTTCGTGACGACGGACACTGAACTGAACGCCATCGCCGCGCTGGCCAGCACAGGGCTGAGCAGCACGCCGAACACTGGATAGAGCACTCCCGCAGCGACCGGAATTCCGATCACGTTGTACACAAACGCCCAGAAGAGATTCTGCCGCATCGTGCGCATCGTGGCACGTGACAACTCGATGGCCCGCACCACGCCCGCCAGCTCACCTCGCATCAGGGCGATGTCCGCGGCCTCGATCGCCACATCCGTTCCGGTGCCGATGGCGATGCCGACGTCGGCCTGCGCGAGCGCAGGCGCATCATTCACGCCATCACCGACCATCGCGACCACAGCGCCGCCCCGCTGCTCGGCGACGATCGCCGCAACCTTCCCGGCCGGCAGCACGCCTGCAACCACTCGCGTGATTCCCACCTGCTCCGCCACCGCACGCGCAGTGGCCTCGTTGTCGCCAGTCAGCATGACGACCGTGAGGCCCAGCCGTTGCATCGATGCAATCGCGTCGCGCGACGCAGCGCGAATCGGATCCGCCACCGCGATCACACCGGCGAGCGCACCGTCCACAACCACGTAGACCGGCGTTCTCGACTTCGACGCGAGCACCGCGACCTGGGCCTCCATCGCGTGTACACTGACGCTCAGTTCCTGCAGCAACGCGGCATTGCCCACCGACACACGCCGGATGCCGACCATCGCAGACGCCCCGCGGCCCGTCCGCGACTGGAACGACGTTGGCTCCGTCAGCGTCAGGCCACGATCCCGGGCGCCGCGCACGATCGCCCCGGCAACGGGGTGTTCGCTCGCCTGCTCCAGCGAAGCCGCCAGCGTGAGCAACGTGCCTTCGTCGAGAGTCGCGCCCCTGTCGAGCACCACATCCGTCACCGTCGGGCGCCCTTCCGTCACGGTACCCGTCTTGTCGAGTACCACGGTGGTGACGTCACCCGCACGCTGCAGTGCGGCACCACCCTTGATAAGCACACCCTCTGCCGCACCGCGACCCGTTGATACCATCACCGCCGTCGGCACCGCCAGGCCCATCGCGCATGGACAGGCGATGATGAGCACCGCCACCGCTGATGCAAACGCCCGCACTGCGGCAGCTCCCGCCGCCGTGCCACCGTTGAGGAGTACACCGAACCAGATCGCGAACGTGACAATGGACAGCACGATCACCACCGGCACGAAGACCGCACTGATCCGGTCGGCGAGCCCCTGAATCGGCGCGCGTGACGCCTGCGCGTCACGCATCAGCATCATGATCTGCGCCAGAACGCTCGAGCTGCCAAGCGTCGTGGCCCGATAGCGAATCGCGCCGGTCGCGTTGATCGTTCCGCCGATCACACGGTCGCCGGCACCCTTTGCGACCGGCATTGCCTCGCCGGTGATCATGCTCTCGTCCACTGCCGTCGAACCGCTTTCCACCACGCCATCCACCGGAAGCCGCTCGCCCGGTCGGATCACCACCAGATCGCTCGCGCGCACGTCGCGCAGCGGCAACTCCACCTCCGTCTCGCCCCCCTCCGGCGTGGGACGCATGACGCGGGCGGTGGACGGCCGCAACGTGGCCAGCGCACGCAGCGCATCCGATGTCGTACGCGTGGCGCGGGCTTCGAACATCCGGCCGGTCAGGATGAGCGCGATGATGAAGATCACCGCTTCGTAGTAGACGTCGGGCGCCACGCCGTTGCGCGTGAAGAGCGTCGGCGTCACGGTGGCCAGCACCGAATAGACGAACGCCGCCCCCGTGCCCACCGACACGAGCGTGTTCATGTCGGCCGCACGATGACGCAGCGCCTTCCACGCGCTCACGTAGAACTGTCCGCCGGCACCGACCATCACCGCGACGGTCATCACGAGGAGCGTCCAGCTGATCACGGGTGCGGGAATCGCGTACAGCCAGGGGAACGCGGCTTCGAGCGACGGCGACAGCGCGCGCATGACCCACAGCATGAACGGATCGGCCACAACGCCGGTGGTGTGATCATGCACACGCATCAACGGCATGGAGAGCAGCATCGCAACCGCTCCGGCCAGCCCGCTCGCAATGGCGCGGCGGCGGAGGCGCGCGTAGTCGTGCGTGACGCGCGCGTCGCGCGTCGCCAGTTGCTCCACGACATCCTCGTGCGCCACGGGCAACGTCGCACCGTAGCCGGTGTCGAGCACCACCTGCACCAATGCGTCTGCGCTCTGTTGCGACGGATCGAACGTCACGGTCGCGCTGCCCATCAGCAGGTTCACGCTCGCATCATGTACCCCGGGTGCGCGGCTCAATTGGCGCTGCACACGACTCTGACAGGCAGCACACGTCATGCCCGTCACCGGCAGAGTCACCGTCTGCTCCGGCACCGGGTTCGCCTCCGGCACCACGACTCCACTCGGCGCGGTCAGCGCCGGGTCGGCAACGTCAGGCATCCGTCTCCGTCGTCAGCTTTTCAGCGGCTGCGACGTTCAGCACGCGCCCTTTCACCACGTCGAATCCCGCGCCGTCGATCGCCGCCTCGACCGCGCTCAATGAACCCACGCCCGGTTCGAGCTGAACCGACGCCGAGCCAACGTCAACGGCTTTCACCGTGACGCCGGGCAGTACGCTGAGTGCCTTCGTCACGGCAGCGACGCAGTGCCCACAGCTCATTCCCGAAATTGCGATCGTGACCGTCTCCATCTGAACCTCCCTCAATCACCAGGTTTGCCCACACCGGACACGAGGAAGTAACTATAGGGGGGAGGGGTATGTCAACGATCGAACGGGATGCTTCCGCTAGATTCACGCTGCTTGCTCGACGGCGATGACCGTCGATCGGGCTCCGGCTCGCGCCGAGCCCGGTAATGCAGCGGCACGCTCGCACCCTCTCCCTTGCGACCAGTCTCCATGAGCTCTTCCCGCAGATTTTTCGTGGCCACTGCTGCCCTGCTCGCCGCCGCTCCGGCGACGATCTCGGCGCAACAGGCCGGTGTGGACCCGCGTCCACCCAACGCCCCGACCCAATCGGCGGCCTTTGCTGGCCAGACCCGGGCTCCTGAGCGGAAATCCGGCGTCGCATTCACGGTCGTGACCGTCGCGGAAGGACTCGTGAATCCGTGGGGCATGGCGTTCCTCCCTGGAGGCCGCATGCTGGTCACGGAACGCCCGGGACGCCTGCGCATCGTGGGCACCGACGGCAAGCTCTCCGCGCCGGTCGCCGGCCTGCCGGCCGTCGATGCACGGGGGCAGGGTGGACTCCTCGATGTGACGCTCCACCCCGACTTCGCACGCAACCGGCTCGTCTACTGGAGCTACGCCGAGCCGCGCGACAGCGGCAGGAACAACACGGCGGTGGCACGAGGGCGCCTTGTCGATGGCGCCGAGCCCCGCCTGGAGAATGTCCAGGTCATCTTCCACCAGTCGCCATCGATGGTGTCCGTGCAGCACTATGGCGGCCGACTCGTATTCGGTCGCGATGGGCGCCTTTTCATCACCCTCGGCGATCGCTCCATCATCCCGGGCCGCATGCAGGCGCAAAACATGGATGGGCTGATCGGCAAGATCGTCCGCGTCGAAGCGGACGGCAGGATCCCCGCCGACAACCCCTTCGTCGGCCGCAACGGTGTGCGCTCCGAAATCTGGTCGATCGGCCACCGCAATGCGCAGGGCGCAACGCTCCATCCCACGACCGGCGAGCTGTGGGAAGTGGAACATGGAACGCGCGGTGGCGATGAGCTCAACATTCCGCGCAAGGGCAAGGACTACGGCTGGCCCACGATCGCGTATGGCATCGAATATCGCGGTGCCGCGATCACCGGTGGCATCACGCAGAAGGAAGGGATGGAGCAGCCGCTCTACTACTGGGATCCGGTGATCGCTCCGAGCGGAATGATGTTCTACACGGGCAACCTCTTTCCGGCGTGGAAGGGCAACCTGTTCATCGGTGGGCTCGCGAGCACGAACCTCGTGCGCCTCACGATGGCTGGTGAGCGTGTCGTGGATGAAGAGCGGCTGCTGACCGACCTGCAGCCCGGCCGCGAACGTATTCGCGATGTGGAACAGGGGCCGGACGGTGCGATCTATCTGCTCACCGACAACACGCAGGGCCGCGTGCTCAAGCTGGTTCCCGCCGGCAGGAACTGATTCCGCCCCGCAGGACACATGTCCGCCGCTGTTGCGTTGCCATCGGCAACGCGATTGCGGCGGATTCTTCTTTCCTTTCGATATGGCCACCGTGTCTGGGTTTCTCGATCGCAGCCGCTCCATCGCGCCCGCCGGCTTCAATCGCTGGCGTGTGCCGCCGGCCGCGCTCGCGATTCACCTCTGCATCGGACAGGCATACGCGTTCAGCGTGTTCTCGCTGCCGCTCTCGAAGGCCATCGGCGTCACCACTGCGGCTCCCGATGACTGGAAAGTCAGCACGATCGGCTGGGTCTTCAGCGCCGCGATCGTGTTCCTCGGCCTCTCCGCTGCGCTCTTCGGCAGCTGGCTCGAACGGGTTGGCCCGCGCGCAGCGATGTTCGTGTCCGCGCTCTGCTTCACGAGTGGCCTGACGATCGGCGCGGCCGGAATCGCCACGCACCAGTTCTGGCTGCTCTTGCTTGGATACGGTGTGGTCGGCGGTATCGGACTCGGTATCGGATACATCTCGCCCGTGTCGACGCTGATCAAATGGTTCCCCGATCGACCCGGCATGGCAACGGGACTCGCGATCATGGGATTCGGTGGTGGCGCAATCATCGCGTCACCACTCTCCGTGTGGTTGATGGCGCACTTTCGCAGTCCGACCAGCAACGGGATCGCTGCGACGTTCCTCACCCTCGCGGCGATCTACCTTGTTGTGATGTTGTTCGGTGTGTTCACCGTCCGTGTGCCTGCCCCCGACTGGACGCCGTCCGCACGCATCGTCGAGCATGTGCACGATGCACCGCCTGCTGGAATGACCGTTGGCGCCGCGGTCCGTACATCACAGTTCTGGTTGCTCTGGATCATGCTCTGCGTGAATGTCACCGCGGGCATCGGTGTCCTGGGTCAGGCGTCGGCGATGGTGCAGGAAATGTTTCCCGGCGTGGTCTCGGTCAGCGACGCGGCGCGATTCGTCGTGCTCCTCAGCGTCGCGAATCTCATTGGGCGGTTTGCCTGGTCGTCGCTGTCGGACATCATCGGGCGGCGTTGGACATACGCCACCTTCTTCGCCCTCGGGGCCGCGCTCTACAGCAGCATCCCTGCCATCGGCCGGAGCGGGAGCGTCGCGGCATTCGTGGCTGCCTACGCCGTGATCCTCACGATGTACGGTGGCGGCTTCGCGACGATTCCTGCTTACCTTCGCGATCAATTCGGCACCCTGCAGGTCGGCGCCATCCATGGCCGGCTGCTCACCGCCTGGTCCACCGCCGGCGTGCTCGGGCCGGTGCTCGTGAACTACATCCGTGAGTACCAGCTCAGCCGCGGCGTGGCCAGGGCCGAGGCCTACAGCGTCACGATGTACATCATGGCGGGATTCCTGCTCATCGGCTTCGCGGCCAACGCCGCGCTGAAACCGCGGCGCGTCGAGACGGCACGATAGCCAGCCCGATGGCACGCGCGCGGGGCACGACGCCGGCAATGCACTCGACGCCCGTCCGTGTCCGGTGCTCACATCTGCAGTGTTTGCCCAGCGGCGCCTGACCCCTAGCTTGAACGCTTCACGGATCAGCCCTGTTGCCGCCTCCACGCCCGGTCCGCGCTGACCCTCCGCACAGGTGTGCTGCATGACGCTTGGCAACCGACCGACCCCATCCACCAGCCCTGCATCCGCCGCGCCAGCGCGGCCGACGCTCGTTCGGCCCAGTGCGCCAGCGCCGGTCGGCGATCATGTGGAACGCAACCCGGGCACGCCGCTCGACCTCGACATCGTTCGCGCCATCCGTGTGAACCGCAGCGCCGTCGAGCGTCGCGCCGCCACGATCCCCACGCGACGCACCGTGAAGAAGGAATGGCAGGCCGCCTGGCTCCTGCGCGCCATCACCTGCATGGACCTGACGACGCTCTCGGGTGACGACACCCCCGGCAACGTTCGGCGACTCTGCGCCAAGGCGCGCCATCCGCTCCGCGACGACATCATCGACGCGCTCGGCATCCGACACCTGCACATCACGACGGGCGCCGTCTGCGTGTACCACGCACTCGTCCCCACCGCGGTCGAGGCGCTGGCCGGAAGCGGGATCCCCGTCGCGGCCGTCTCCACGGGATTTCCCGCGGGCCTCAGCCCGATCGAGACGCGTATCGCCGAAATCACCGCCAGCGTGGCAGCCGGCGCGAAGGAGATCGATATCGTCGTCACGCGCGCTCACGTCCTGACCGGCAACTGGCACGCGTTGTACGACGAGGTGAAGCGCTTCCGCGAAGCGTGCGGCGACGCGCACATGAAGACCATCCTCGCCACGGGCGAACTCGCGACCATGACGAACATCGCGCGCGCCAGCATGGTCGCGATGCAGGCCGGCAGTGATTTCATCAAGACCAGCACCGGCAAGGAACCGGAGAATGCCATCCTGCCGGTCGGCCTCGTGATGGTGCGGATGATCCGTGCGTATCGCGAACAGACGGGCCACATCGTCGGCTTCAAGCCGGCAGGCGGCATTCGCGCGGCCAAGGGCGCGCTGGACTGGCTGGCGCTGATGAAGGAAGAACTTGGGGATCGCTGGCTGCGCCCCGATCTCTTCCGTTTTGGCGCCAGCGGACTCCTCACCGATATCGAACGTCAGCTCGAACACTTCGTCACCGGACGGTACGCTGCAGCGTATCGCCAGCCGATGCCGTGACTCACCGCGATCACACCTCATGACCTCCGTCGCTGACATCTTCGAGACCATGGCGTACGGCCCAGCGCCAGAGGCCGATGCCCCGGCGCGCGAGTGGCTCGAGCGCCACCAGCTTGGCACCTTCGGGCACTTCATCGATGGTGCGTTCACGCGGCATGGCACGACCTTCGCCATCAACAATCCAGCCACTGGCACGCTGCTGGCAAAGGTGACGCAGGGTACCGAGGCCGATGTCGATCTTGCAGTCCGCGCCGCGCGCGCCGCACTGCCGGCCTGGCAACAGCTCGGCGGACACGGTCGCGCGCGACATCTGTACGCGCTCGCACGCGCCGTGCAGAAACATGCACGCCTGCTGGCCGTGCTCGAGACGATGGACAACGGCAAGCCGATCCGTGAAACGCGCGACCTGGACATCCCGCTCGTCGCACGACACTTCTACCATCACGCCGGGTGGGCGCAGCTCCTCGGCTCGGAGTTCGCCGGCTACACGGGCGCCGGTGTGTGCGGACAGATCATCCCGTGGAACTTCCCGCTGCTGATGCTTGCATGGAAGGTGGCGCCGGCACTCGCCGCCGGGTGCACTGTGGTGCTCAAGCCGGCGGAATTCACGCCGCTCACCGCGCTCTGTTTCGCCGAAATCGCCTCAGAGGCCGGGCTTCCCGCCGGCGTGCTCAACGTCATCACAGGGGATGGCGACACCGGCAAGGCGCTCGTCGCACACCGCGACCTCGATAAGCTCGCCTTCACCGGCTCCACGGAAGTCGGCAAGATCATCCGACGCGCCACCGCCGGCACCGGCATCAAGCTCTCGCTCGAACTTGGCGGCAAGAGCCCGTTCATCGTGTTCGATGACGCTGATCTCGACAGCGTGGTCGAAGGCGTGGTGGACGCGATCTGGTTCAATCAGGGGCAGGTCTGCTGCGCGGGATCGCGCCTGCTCGTGCAGGAAGGCGTCGCAGCCACGCTCGAGCAGAAGCTCCGCGAGCGCATGGAGCACCTCCGCGTTGGCGCCCCACTCGACAAGTCCATCGACATGGGCGCCATCATCGACCCCGTTCAGCTGGATCGCATCCGCTCGCTCGTTGATGCTGGCGTGGCCGACGGATCCCGGATGTGGCAGCCGTCGTGGTCCGTCCCGTCCACGGGCTGCTTCTATCCGCCAACGCTCTTCACTGGCGTGTCGCCCGCCGCGCGCATCGCGCAGGAAGAGATCTTCGGGCCGGTGTTGGTCTCGATGACGTTCCGCACCCCGTCAGAGGCGGTCGACCTGGCGAACAACACGCCGTATGGCCTCGCAAGCAGTGTCTGGACCGAGAACATCAACCTTGCGCTCGACATCGCACCGAAGATCAAGTCGGGAATCGTGTGGGTGAATTCCACGAATCTCTTCGACGCCGCTGCCGGTTTCGGTGGCTACAAGGAAAGCGGTTTCGGAAGGGAGGGTGGTCGCGAAGGGATGTACGAGTACCTCGTGCCGACGTGGAAGAAAGGCGCACCTGCTGCTGTCGAACCCGCGCCATCCGACGCGCGCCCCGTGAGCGCAACGGCACCGGACGTGCCCGGCGGACTGCCTCCGATCGACCGTACGCCGAAGTTGTTCATCGGCGGGAAGCAGACACGTCCTGACGGTGGCTACTCGATCACCATTCGCGGTCCGGGCGGGCGCGCCGTGGGTGAAGTGGGTGACGGCAACCGCAAGGACATCCGCAACGCCGTCGTCGCGGCACTCGCCGCCAGGGGGTGGCCACGTGCGACGGGCCACAATCGTGCGCAGATCCTCTACTACATCGCCGAGAACCTCGCGGTGCGTGCCAGCGAATTTGCCGCCCGCATCGACGCCATGACGGGAACCGGCGGTGCGGCCGAGGTAGAACAGTCGGTGCAACGGCTGTTCACGTACGCGGCATGGGCCGACAAGTACGACGGCGCCGTGCACAGCGTGCCGTTGCGCGGGGTGACACTCGCCATGAACGAGCCGATCGGATGCCTCGCGCTGGTGTGCCCGTCGGCACATCCGCTCCTTGGGCTGGTGTCACTCATGGCGCCCGCGATTGCGATGGGCAACACGACCGTCATTCTCCCAAGCGAGTTCTTTCCGCTCGCCGCCACCGATTTCTATCAGGTGCTCGAGACATCGGACGTGCCGGCCGGTGTGGTCAACATCGTGACGGGTGCACGCGACTCGCTCACGCGCACACTCGCCGAGCACGATGAGGTGGACGGGATCTGGTACTTCGGGCCGAAGGACGGTGTTGCTGCGGTCGAGCGCGCCTCGGCCGACAACATGAAGCGCACGTGGGCCGAATGGACGCGCCGGGATTGGACGAGCCAGACGGAAGGTGAGGGGCGCGACTTCCTCCGCCATGCCACCCAGGTCAAGAACATCTGGATTCCATACGGCGAGTGAGGCCTCGGCGCACGACAGGCACGTCTTCCTGGCCCGGCGTCGACTCGCCACGCGTCAGACGCTCGTGACGGTCTCTCCCGTCCTTCAGCGCTTCCGTGATTTCAGGAAATCGCTTGGTCGAACACCGAGACTCCATCAAGCCAGTATCAAGTCACGAGGGATACAGTTTGCCGTATTTTCCACGGATGACCCTGGAACGGGAGCGTTGCCGCTGCTCTGTGTGAACGGCGGACTCATCTTTGACCACTCCTTGCTTTGGCCGGCGCTCTCGCCCCTCGCTGCACACCGTCAGCTGATCTTCTACGATCAGCGCGGACGCGGCAGGAGCGCGATTCCACCGGCAGCCCGGTCCTCCCGAATCGAGTTCGACGCCGCCGACCTTGCCGCGCTGCCGAGTGCGCTTGGGCTGAGCGCGTGCCACGTGCTCGGTCACTCGTGGGGCGGCGGAATCACGATGTTGTCACGCCTGTTTCCCGCGCCTGAGATTGCCTCGCTGACCTTGATCAACCCGGTTGGACTCTCGAGCGCGTGGCTTCCATCGCTCACGCCGGCCGCCAGCGAACGATTGTCCGGCGATGCGAAGCGGCGCCTCCACGCGGCGGATGCGGCGATCCAGCCAGCAAGCCCCACCGCCGCCGACCCTGCAGCACTCAGCGAGTATGCCGCTGCGATCTATCCCGCCTGGTTCGCTGAACCGGAGCTGGCAGCGTTCCTCGCACCTCGGCCGTCCACCAGCATCACCGGAGCCGCCGTGTCGGCACGGCTGCGGCGCGACGGGTACGACTGGCGAACGACGATCGGACCAGTGGACATCCCCAGTCTGCTGCTTCATGGTGAAGCGGATCTCTTCCCGCTCACCCTGGCCCGGGAGACGGTCGCAGCCCTCGGCCCAAAGGCTGCTCTTCTCCCCGTGCCACTCGCAGGACACAATCCGTTCTGGGAGCGCCCCTCGATCGTCTTCCCTGCGATCCAGGAGTTCCTCTACTCGGTTGACCGACAGACACAGCGCTGACCCCGATGCCGTTTCCCTCGCTACCCCGCCTGCTCGCATTCATTCTCGCCGGCCTCGCAGCCCTCGTGCTGATCGAGACCGCGAGCGTGCGACGACACGGGTACGACCTCGCTGGGCAGGATCCCGTTGACAGCGCCGAGCACAGCGCCGACGCGGCGCAGGCACTCGTGGAGGAAACCCCGTCCAGTCGGATCGGCCGAATGGCGGCGGACTCCATTCGGCGGGCAGAGACTCGCGCCGTGCTGGCAGAGCGCAGCACGGGCACGTTCATCACTGACATCCTCGTACTGTCCGATAGCACCCTGCAGCGCTGGCCCGATCGTCGCGCCACGCCGCTGCGCGTCTACATCAGTGATCAGGGCCCCGACGCCAGCGGTCATCTGCGCGACGATTTTCTCCAGGCCGTCCGCGAAGCCTTCACGATCTGGGAGGGAGTGGAACTCCCGGTCCGCTTTGTCTTCGTCACCGACTCGGCGCTTGCCGACATGACCGTCTCCTGGGTCACCGACTTCAACGGGGAGCCGGTACTCGGTCGCACCAAGGTCGTGCGCGACAGCAGGTACTGGATCGTGCGCAGCGACATTCAGCTCGCGACAACACGTCGCGATGCCTCCGGGCAGCTCGAGCCGACCGTGGTGCGCGCCCTCGCGCTCCATGAGATCGGACATGGCATCGGGCTCGACCACGCCAGTGACACGACCGTGATCATGGCACCGAAGATTCGTGCGCGCGCCATCACACTGGCGGACAAGGCGACCGCGCGGCTTCTCTACAGCGTGCCGCCTGGCGCCGTCATCACCACGACGCGAGCATTGAACCCCGTCGCGCGGACGCTGCCCGCGCCCTGAGGAGTCGAATGCCGATGTGCGAACGGTTGGTTCGCACATCGGCGCGAGCGGACTGCGAGACGCTCACCAGCGCAATGCGATCGGCTGTTCCTTGCGCTTGCGCAGGATCACCAGCGACACCTGTCTCGCACCGCGCATCCTCGCACGCTGCACCGCCATCTGCAGGTCTCGCACGCCGTCAGCCTCCTCGTCGTTGACGCGCAGGATCACATCGCCTCCACGCAGACCGGACTCCGCAGCAGGCGTCCCTGGGGCGACACGCAACACCAGGATGCCTTCACTCGCGCCCGTCAGGTCCTGAAGCTCATCAGTAATTGTTGTCATGATGGCACCAACGATCGAGTTGTCGGTCGACGACCAGAGAGAACCGCTCAGGAGGGCGCCTTCCGGCGCCGTCGGACGCACCCAGGCCCTTGCTGCCGCCGGCGGTGCGGGTGGTTCCGGGGCAGTGACCGTGAACGGCGGCCGGGATGCCAGGGCGGGCGAAAGAGCCTCTGGCGCCGTGCACGGCTGGCCTGCACACGCGCCACCGAAGGACGGCAGCGCGACCCCACTCATGCCCTCCGGAAACGAGAACGTGAACGAGACCGCGCGCGCTTTCGATGAATCGACAAGCACCGACACCGAACGCTCACGCCCGTCACGACGGATGCGCAAGGCAAGCCGCTCGCCAGGCTTCAGCACATCGCCCAGCGGTACGGCGCCCGGCACTGGCAGCCGGCCGAACGCAAGAATCTCATCGCCGGCCAGCAGCCCCCCGCGCGACGCCGGACTGTCCGGCTCCACCGATGCGATCGCCAGTGGCGACTCGAACAGTGTGAAGACCTTGCCGTCGCGCAATTCAGTTGTCTGCCCACCGGACAACGTCACACCCAATCGCCCGCGCGGCATGCCCCGGCTCATGAAGGTGAGCGCACGCTGCTGACCGACGATCGAACGCGCCGAATTCGCCATCGCACGCGCCGACGCGAGTTGCACGAGAATCTGCGTGCGTGCCTGCTCGGTCATCGCCTGGGCCTGCAATCGATCCGCTTCCGACTGGACCCGCGAGATCTCGCCCGCCAGTTCGGCGATCCGCTGCGACGTCACGCGCACGATCGAATCACGCACCACGGGCGTGGAACGGGCCGCCCGCTGCAGTTCATTCTGCAGCAGCGCGAGGATCCGTGCCTGCTGCTCGAGCGAGACACGCAGCCGCTTCGAGATCTCCTGCATTCGTGCGTCGAGATCGACCGTCCCCTCCTGCGCGGACAGCGCCTGTGCAAGAAGCAGGAGCACACCTGCTGCGCCGATGCGACCGAAGCGTGACATCAGTACTCCAGCACCTGCTGTGACGCCGGCAGCACTGTCGTCAGGCGACGCAACGTCACCTCACGAGCGCCCAGCGTGGCGAGATAGTAGCGATTCATGACTGGGTCATCCGGGGTTTCGTAGATGGCGCGACGAGCCGTTGTCATGGCGGCATCGAGCACTTCGAGGCGCTGCCGGTAATTCAGCGCTGCCTCGGCAGAGCCACCGGACAATCGGGGCGCCAGCGCACTGTCGTTCGCTGCCAGCCACATCATCGCACTGCTGTACACCTCTTCCGCCGAGCGTAGCGTGTTGCGCGCCTCTTCCGGCGTGCGGAAATTCGCGACCGCGGACACAGGGACGGTGCCGCCCTGGGACGCGCTCGCGACCGTCACGCGCGCCGCGCCGCTCGCAACGCCAGTCGCAGAGATCCGTCCACCCGCCACGCCCACCGACACGAGCAGCGCGGCCGCAGCCGCAAACCCGATCGGGCGGCGCCAGCCGCGACCGTGCACCGAGCGATCGCCGGACCACCGCACCTGTCTCGATGGTGCGCTCGCGATCGACCGCACCTCCGGGCTCTCGGACATCGACATCGTCAGCCGAGGCCCACCCAGCACGCCTTCGTCACGCAGCGCACTCGCCAGCTGCTGCCATGGCACCAACGGCGTGATCGGCACATCCCGCTCCGCACTCGCGGCCGCCACGATCCGGCGAACCGCGATGAAGTCCGCGCGGCACGAGGAACACTGTTCAAGGTGGCCGCGCTCGTCCGGTGTCGCCGGCTCATCCACCAATGCTGCAATCCGTTCAGGAGACAGGTGCTGCATAGCCTTCTTCCGTGGTCAGGTGATCCATCAACGGCGCCAGCAAACGGCGCAACCGCGCCCGCGCCTTGAACAACTGCGACTTCGAGCCGCCGCTGGTTATCCCCAGCTGCTCGGCGATCTCCTCGTGCGTGTATCCCTCGACGTCATGCAGGACAAACACCGTTCGCGCCCCATGTGGCAAGCGATCCAGCGCCTTCGTGATCGACTCGCGGACGAACGGTTGCTCCACATCGTCCTCCACCATCGCCGTATCCTCCGTCAGTTCCTCGTGCGCACCCATCAGTCGCCGTGCGCGGCGCAGCGCGTTCAGCGTCCGGTTCACGGCGATCCGGTGCGACCAGGTGGAGAACTGCGAATCGCCCCGGAAGGTCGGCAGGGCCCGGAAGATCTGGATCCACACCTCCTGTGCGATGTCTGCCGCTTCGTCGAGGTCGTGCACCAGCCGCCGCACCACCGCGTCAACGCGAGGCGCGTGCTCGGCCCACAGCGCCCGCATCGCCAGCTCGTCGCCGGCGGTGGCGCGCGCGATCAACTCCTCATCGGCAGTCAACGGCGTGGTACGGGCGATCGGTAAGGCAGACATCCCGCTCCGGAGGAGGGCGCTGGGTTGGGCTCACTCATGCGACACCGGGGATGGAGAGAGGGTTGCCGACCGCGAGTACCCGACCGGCCTTCGGGACAACGGAATCCCGGTCCCGGGAGATTCACGGTCACATGCCACCGCCGTCGCCTCTGGACCGTCGCCTCACGTGAGAGCGCGCAAATCGCTGTGACGCCTACACTTGACTCATTCGATGGCCGCCCGTACCATGAGACAGCGAGCTCCGGCGGAACGTTCCGCCGACAGTGTCGTCTCATAGATGACCGCATGACCGTCCAGTCTTCGCCTGTCGGTTCCGACCGTGCGTTTGTTGTCTTCGCCGAACGTCCTGCATTCGCGCGCATTCTGGAGTTGCCTTGATCCTCAGACTCGCCACGGCCTTCGCGATCGGTAGCACGGCGCTTTCCGCCAATCCGGCCGCGGTAGTGGGCGATGGTCTTCCGAAGGCGCGTCCAGAGGCCGTTGAGATGAATGCGGTCCGCCTTGACGCCATCACGCGCGTCGTCCGTCGTGGCATTTCAGAAGGCGGATTTCCCGGCGCCGCCGTCGTCGTTGGACGCCGCGGCTCAGCCGTCTACTCGGAAGGCTTCGGGCGCCTCTCGTGGGCGCCCGCTGCACCGAGCGTGAACCCGGATCGCTCCGTCTACGACCTGGCCAGTCTGACGAAGGTCATCGGTACGACCACCGCGATCATGCTCCTCTATGATGAGGGCAAGATCAAGCTCGATGATCCTGTTCACACATTCATTCCCGAATTCACCGGCGCGGACAAGGATCTCGTCACCGTGCGCGATCTGCTGACACACCGCAGTGGATTGCCGGCCGGTCGTGATCTGTGGCGCCTTGCGTGGTCGCCCGCCGAGGCACGCCTGCTCGTCCTCGAGACCCCGCTCGAGGCGCCGCCAGGCTCGCGCTACATCTACTCCGATCTCGGCGCGGACATTCTTGGCTTCATCGCCGAGCGCGTCAGCGGTCGCAAACTCGACGAACTGCTGCAGGAGAGGGTGTTTGCACCGCTCGGAATGACGGAGACCTGGTATCGGGTTCCCGCCGCCGTGCGCGAGCGCACCGCACCGACCGCCACGCTGTCGGTTCGCGGCTATTCGCTCCAGGGTGATGTCCACGACGAGAATGCGCATGCACTCGGCGGTGTCGCAGGCCACGCGGGCCTCTTCAGCACTGCCGGTGACCTGTCCGTGTTCGCCACCATGATGCTCAACAAGGGCGTCTACAACGGTACGCGGATCATCAGCGATTCCACCGTCGAGCGATTCACGGCGCGTGCCGCTGGATCGCGTGCCCTGGGATGGGACACCTGCGCCGCACATAGTGGCGTTGGCTGCGGCCGATACCTGTCGGCACGTGCGTACGGTCACACCGGTTTCACCGGCACATCGATCTGGATCGACCCCGATCGGGACATGTTCGTTGTCCTGCTCACCAACCGCGTGTTCGAATCGCGCGCGCGACGCCCTGAGCGTGTGATCTCCGACATTCGCGCCGATCTGTCGGATGCCGCGGCGTGGGCCGTCACGGCGCCTGCGGTTGCCGTCGAGCTGGAGGGCGACCCCGAGTTCCGCGCCGATGACGCCACCGGATGGAATCCGGTGCCGGTGGTGCGGTCGCGCTCGAGTGGCTGTACCGTCAGTCGCGGCAGGGCACTGGCACGGCGCAGCGCCGGTCGCGCTGGCGCGAAGCGCCGCCACAGCGTCTGCCGCAGCACGCGTGGCAAGGCCTCCAGCCGGAATGTCGTGGCAAGGCACGGCCGGACCGGACGAGTGAGCGCCAGCTCGCGCAGCAGCGGCCGCACGACCGCGCGTCGCGCCGCGGCGTCCCGCGGAAAGGCGCGCGGTGCATCGGCGCGCTCAACGGCGTCTTCGCAGAAGCGTTCGGTGTCCTCGTCACGCACGTCGTCGAGGAAGAAGCGCCGCTGATGTCGGGTGTCGCGCCGTGCCGGGGCGCGAATGAGCCACGGAGCACCACCGCGCAGGAAGGGTTTCGCCCGCTCGCGGAGCGACCCGAGTAGATTACTCCCGATGGAAACGTCTCCCGAACTCCCGACCGAAAGCACTCAAGCCGACACGGCGCAAACGGCGGCAGCCGAGGGAGCCGTGACAGTCGATCAGGCGAAGCTAGTCCTTCGACGGGTGAAGGATCCGGAGCTCAACCTGAACATCGTGGACCTCGGCCTCATCTACGACATTCAGGTCGATGGTCTCGACATCAACGTTGACATGTCGCTCACATCGCCCGGCTGTCCCTCGGGGCCGGAAATCATGGGCGAGGCAGAGAAGCAGCTGCGCACTGTGCCCGGCGTTGGCGATGTGAAGATCAATCTGATCTGGTCACCGCCATGGACACCCGACCGTATCGAGCCGCGCGTCCGCACCTATCTGGGTTTCTGATCGGCTGAGGCCGTGAGCGTTGTCCCCCGACTACTATTGACCTCGCGCTGTTCCGACGAGGGGTCACAATTTCAGGGGGCAACACCATGGCACGACTCATCATCACCTACCATCTCAAGCCGGACGTGACCGACGCCGAGTACCAGACGTGGGTCCGCGACGTTGATTATCCGGCAATGCGTGGGCTGACGCGTGTGGCCTCCTATGTGAATCACAAGGTCACGAAGCGACTGATGGGTGATGGTGCACTGCCCTTCACGTACATGGAGCTTTTCGACGTCCCCGATCTCGACGGATTTCTCGCGCAGGACATGGGCGGCAGCGTGGTGCAAGGCATCATGGGCTACTTCATGACGAAGGTCGACAACCCGGACTTCCTGATCGCGGAAGACATTGTCTGATGAGTCGATGCCGGTCGCGCGGGTGGCGTACGTCTCGACTCGCACTGCGGTGCGCCGCTGCGCTGTGGATCGCCGCCTGCGGTCCGGCTGAGACGAAGGCGCCACCACCCGCCGCGCCGCCACTTCGCGTCACCACAGCGCCCGCAGCACCGCTGCCCACCTGTCCCGGCACAGGCCACTGGGAGACGTGCACCGTGTACGATCGGCTCGAACGCGCTGGCCTCGCACCGCAGCGCGGCGACACCGTGCGCTTCCCGTTCCTGCGGGTCACAGGTCAGACGTGGCGACTGGGCCGTGCCACGCTGCACGTGTTTCGGTATCGCGACTCCGTGTCGCGACATGCAGACTCCGCCACGCTGGACAGCCTGTACGCCCGACCGTTCGGGGATCGGGTGACAACCTGGCCGGGAACACCCACATTGCTGCTCAACGACAACCTGCTCGCGATCCTGCTCAGCGAAAACGAGCATCAGGTTGAACGGGTCAGTCTGGCCCTGACTGCGGGACCGCCCCCGAAGGCCGGTGCCGCCGCACCCAAGTGACGATGATGCGTGTCGCTGCTCGTTCCTTCTGTTTCTGCACCGTGGTCGCGCTCGCCGGCTGCGCGCGCCGGACACCTGCTCCCGCGCCGGCGCCAACCGTGCCTGCCGCGTCAAGTCCCACCTCGCCCACACCTGCCGTACCAGGTCAGGTCATGGTCGATCCACGACGTGTTGATGCGCCTGTGGAAGGGGGCCCGTTGCGCGGAGCAACGACGCTTCCAACGCCGTCGCCGGTGCCGCGGGAATTTCGCGCCGCCTGGGTGGCTACGGTCGATAACATCGACTGGCCCTCACGTCGGGATCTCGCGACCGCCGAGCAACAACAGGAACTGATCGCGATGCTCGATCGCGCCAGAGAGCTGCACATGAACGCACTGGTGTTTCAGGTGCGACCGGCCGGCGACGCGCTCTATCCATCGACGCTCGAGCCCTGGTCGGCATATCTGACGGGCGCACAGGGTCGTGCACCGTCACCAGCCTGGGATCCGCTCGCCTTCGTCGTTCGCGAGGCGCACGCACGTGGCATCGAACTCCACGCCTGGTTCAACCCGTATCGCGCACGCCATCCGAGCGACAAGTCACCGCTCGATCCGACGCACATCGCGGTCGCACAACCGCAGCTCGTGAAGCGATATGGCAGCTACCTGTGGATGGATCCAGGTGAGCCCGCCGTGATCGAGAAGTCCGTGGCCGTGATCGTCGACGTCGTCAGGCGCTATGACGTGGATGGTGTGCACATTGACGATTACTTCTATCCGTACAAGGAACGCGACAGCCGCGGGGCGCTGCTGCCATTCCCCGACGAGCCCAGTTTCAGTGCGTACACGTCGGCGGGCGGCACACTGGCACGCGATGATTGGCGACGCGCGAACGTGGACACCTTCGTGCGACGCATGTACGAGCGCGTCAAGGCGGCGAAGCCATGGGTGAAGGTTGGCATCAGCCCGTTCGGAATCTGGCGCCCGGGCTACCCCAGTGATGTCCGCGGCTTCGACAGCTTCGCCGAACTGTACGGCGATTCGAGGAAATGGCTGCGCGAGGGATGGCTCGACTACGCGTCACCGCAACTCTACTGGCCAATTGCGAAAGACGGCCAGCCGTTTCCGTCGCTGCTGGCGTGGTGGTCGGGCGAAAACGTCAAAGGGCGACACATGTGGCCCGGCAACTACACGAGCCGGGTCGGTACCGCCGCTGCCTGGTCCGCAGATGAGCTGGTGAATCAGATCGGAGTCACTCGACGACAGGGCAACGCCACCGGAAACGTGCATTTCAGCATGTCCGTGTTCATGCCGCCCAAAGCTGGTGCTGCATCGCGAACGGAACGCGAACTGCTCGCAGCACGCTTGATCAACGAGACGTATGCATCGCCTGCACTCGTGCCCGAGTCACCATGGCTCGCCAGCGGCAACGCCCGCCTGACACCGCCGGCCGTTCGCGACGAGCGCGATGCACGCACCGGCGCCACGTTCCTCATCGCGACCGCGCCACCGTCGCAGGTGGTCAGGACGTGGGTGATCTCGCGATGGGACGGCCGCGCCTGGTCCACCGAGCTGCGACCAGCGGACGCGTCCGCGCTCACCCTCGCGGTCGACGCGGGCCCCGGTGAAGGCGTGGGGTACTGGCTGAGCTGGATCGACCGTGTCGGTCGCCAAAGTCCACGCGCAGGCTGGCTTCGCACCAGCGACAACGTCACCCGGAACATTGCGCCCTGACTGCGTGGTGATCGAGTGCGTTCGAACGCGACCCGTGACACCAGCCACGGCGTCACGCGAGCGGATGGCAACCGTCAGTCGCGATACGGCGAATCGCCGGTCCTGACATCGATCCCGGGAGCCGTTGCTGCCGGGATGTCGACGATCACCGGCGACGGCCCGGTGGCACGCAATGCGCGCAGCACGCCGGGCGCGAGTACGTCCGCCTGCCACCGGCGCAGGTCAGGCGTCTCGTACAGCTCCTCGAGCGATCCCGGCATGCGGCGTGCAATCGTCTCGAGCTTTTCGCGCGAGCAGAGCACGCCTGGATCGAGGGCCAACGCCGTCGCCACCTCGTCACGCACGAGACGCAGTCGCGCCGCACGATCGTCGAACTCCGGATCCTTGTCCCATCGCGGCGACTTCGGGAACCTGGGCAGCGACGCTTCGTCCAGCGACATCGCACGGGCGACACAGGCCAGGATCAGATCGCCACGCTGATCGAGCAGACCACGCGGCATACCCTTCATCACGCCGAGCGCCTGGCGCGTGGTGGGTTGCACCCGGCAGATCTCGAGCAGGACGTCATTGCTCACGACGCGAAATGTTGCGCGATCCAGTTCCTTCGCCACGCCATCCCGCCAGGGCACGAGCTCGCGCAGGATTGCCAGCTCGCGCCGATTGAGATCGCGCGCGCCCTTCAGCTTGAGGAAGTTCTGCGAGGCGTCTTCCGCAGCCCATTGCGTCTGTTCGAGACGCGTGAATTCCTCAGCCGCCCACGACAAGCGCCCCTTCGCTTCCAGCTCGGCGTGCAGGATGTCGCGCAGCGAAAGCAGGTACATCGTATCCTGTGACGCGTACTGCAGCATGCCGTCGCTGAGCGGGCGCAAACTCCAGTCTGCGCGCTGGAACTTCTTGTCGAGCGCAATGCCGAAATGCAGGTCGAGCAGCGCGGCGAGACCAAATGCCTTGTAGCCCAGCAGCTGCGCCGCAACGCGCGTGTCGAAGATGCGACGCGTTGCCCAGCCATAGTCCTGCCGCAGCAAGCGCAGGTCGTAATCCGCGTCGTGAAACACGATCTCCGTGCCCGGGCTCTCGACGAGGGGCTTGAGCGCACTCAAGTCACCCGCCAGCAGCGGATCCACGATCGCCGTGGCCGTGCGCGTCGAGAGCTGCATCAGGTACACGCGATCGACGAATCGATGAAAACTCGCCCCCTCGGTGTCCAGCGCGATGCTCGGGGCGCCGGCGATCTCGCTGGCGAAGCCTGCCACCGCTGCTGGGGTGTCGAGGTACTGCATGACGTGGCTTGGCGGACGTGGCGGCATGACGGAAGTTACACGGGTCAGGCGCGTCACGGCGCGCGCGACGCCAGATTACGGCATGGAGCAATTTCTCGCATTGCCGCATGGGGTCCTCGGATGGGATGACATCGGACCCCGACACGCCCCGATCACACTGGTCCTCCTGCACGGATTCCCGCACGATCGTGGGCTCTGGTCGGCGCAGCTCGAGGCGAAGGACACCGCGTTCCACGACGTGCGCATTCTGGTCCCCGATCTTCCGGGATTCGGGTCCTCGACACCGCTCGCCGACCCGCACATGGACGGTTACGCCGACGCCGTCGCAGCGCTGCTCGATGCAGCCGGCGTGCAGCAGGCCGTCGTTGCCGGCCTCTCCATGGGTGGGTACGTCGCATTCGCCTTCTGGCGCCGGCACACGGCCCGTGTGCAGGCCATGATACTCATGGACTCCAAGGCACCGGCCGACACCGATGCCGCCAAAGTCAAGCGACGCGATCTCATCACCACGGTCGAATGTGACAGCGTCGGCGCGATCGTGCCGGCCCTCCTCTCCGGCCAGCTCGGCAGCACGACACGCGCCATGAGACCGGAAATCGTCGAGCAGGTCGCGATGATGCTCAGGCGTGCGCCGGCGAGTGGCGTGATCGGCGCCGCGAGAGCCATGATCTCGCGCATCGATTCCACCGACACGCTGGAGCAGATCACCGTGCCAACCCTCGTGTTGGTCGGGGAGGAGGATACACTCACTCCCGTCAGCGATGCGATCGCGATGTCAGCCGGGATTCGCGGCGCGCGACTCGTCACGGTCGGAGCCGCCGGCCATCTCGCGCCACTCGAGCAACCGGCGGTGGTGAACGCTGCGATCGCCGAGTTCATCGACGTGGCGGTACGCGAACCGCCTCGTTAGCGCCACGCAGACCACCCGCGCGGCGCGAACGGCGCTTCAACGAGTCGGGCGACCGGGCGGATTCGGGCCCTTGAACACGTCGCGATTGATCTGCACGTACTTCTTCATCGCCGCCGGGACGTCTTCCTCGGGGAATATCGCGGTCACCGGACACTCCGGCTCACAGGCACCGCAATCGATGCACTCGTCGGGCTGGATGTAGAGCTGGTCCGGGCCTTCATAAATGCAATCCACCGGGCAGACGTCCACACACGCCTTGTCCTTGGTATTGATGCAGGCTTCCGTGATCACGTACGGCATCTGTGCAATCCGACGATTGAAGGGCTGAATGCATCGCGCTCAGGCCAGTCCCGCTCGCGTAACCGGTGTACACCGGTGGGCATGGATTTACGCCGAATAATTCCCTGACGCAACCGGTAAACGGCTCGGAGATGACCGCGGTGCCAGATGGTGACGCTGGCTCAGCTGCGCCACGGCGGCACGCCGCTCTTCCGCTGCAGGTCCGGATTCCACCGATACAGCGTGCAGGTGCGCCCGATGACCTGCACCACCTCCGCGCTGGTTGCGTCAGCCAGGCGGTTGGCCGCCACACGCGGGGGCTCGTCCGAGGTCTTCGAGAGCTGGACCTTGACCAGTTCGCGTGTCCGCAGCGCATCGTCCACCGTCGCGAGCACCGTCGGCGTGAAGCCCTGATGCCCCACGTGCACGGCCGCGACAAGGTGGTGTGCCTCACCGCGCAGCGTCGCTCGCTCCTTGGACGTCATCGTCATCGCAACGCTCCCGGCAGCTGAAGGAACGGCCGCGGATCGATCGGGATTCCATCCCAGAGCCGTTCGCCGTCCAGCAGCCGCATGATCTGAAAATGGAGATGCGGGACTGTCGGTGGCGCATTTCCTGTTGAGCCAACGTAACCGAGAACGTCCCCGCGCCGCACCCGCTGCCCGGGCTCGAGTCCCGGCGCGTACCCATCGAGATGCGCGTAGTAGTACACGAACCGGTCCGAGGGGTCCGTCGCGTAGATCGTGATGCCCCCAAGCGCATTGCTCGAAAGCCTGCGGATCATGCCGTCGTCTGCACTCAGCACCAACGTCCCGCGTGGCGCGAGGATGTCGGTTGCATTGTGGCGGCGTCCTCCACTCCGGCCGTCCGAAAACGTGTCAGGGACGTCATCCGGATACCGTCCCAGCACGGGCACCCCGAGCACTCGCGCGCGCAGCGCCTCGACGTCATCGACAGTGACAAGCCCATGCGAAGCGTCGTACAAGACCGAATCGGCGGCTGGGCCCGCCTGCACCGGTACGCTTCTCGGGAGCACGGCCGGCCGTGCTGTCACACCATCCGCCGATGCACCGGCGCCTGCGGGACGTGGACTCTGAGTCGTCAGGATCGTCCCTGTACTGCGACATGAAGAATACATCAATGAGACAGCAATCAGGCATAATGACCGAAGTCTACGCAACGACGTCGGCGCGCCTCACGCTCGCCTCGGTCGAAAAACCATCGGGGTAGCGCTTGCGAAGCTTGTCCACGTTGCGTTGCGCCACATCGTCCAGGCTCACGCCCATCGCGGTCGCCATGCCGGCCACATACCACATCACGTCCCCGAGCTCCTTCACCACCTCGTCCGGATCGAGCGGCTTCCCGTGAAACAAATGCTTCTTCAGCATGTCGGCAGTTTCGCCGGCCTCACCCGCCAGACCAAGCGCCATGTTCGAGAGCTGGTCGGCGTGCGTGCGTGTGCCGATCGTGCGGGCGGCGAGCTGCTGATACTCGTCGAGGGTCATGTCCGGATCGTGAGTGGGGTGAATGAACTGGCGACAGCAGGGAAGAACTCGCGGCCGGTGGATCTGGGTGTCGGACGCAGCGACTACAATTTACCGTCTCGGTAGCCCCACGTGATCCAGCCGGCCGGTTTCGTCTTCTCGCTTCCTCATGATGCCGATCGTCACCATTGTCGTTGGGGGAATGCTCTCACTGCTGGGCATTCTCGGATACGTGTTCAGCGACACGCGCAGCCTCACGGCGCTCATCCCGCTCGCCTTTGGCACCGTGCTGGAGGTCTGTGGTGCGTTGGCCCTGAACCCGACGATGAGGAAGCATGCGATGCACGGTGCCTCGGTCCTCGCGCTGCTCGGCGTGGCCGGATCGGCGGCCGGCGCCTTCCGGTTCCTGCGGCTGATCACCGGTGGCGACGTCGCTCGACCCCTCGCCGCCAAGGTCCAGGCCGCGATGTTCGTGATCTGCTTCGTCTTCCTGATCCTCTGCATCCGAAGCTTCCAGGAGGCGCGAGCACGCCGATTGGCCGCCGGGAGCCAGCCCTGAGTCGCGGTCCCGTGATCATCGCAGGTCGCCGCCGCCGCTCGCTGGCCAGCACCCTGCTGATCATCGCGACCGGATGCTGGATCGTCGCCTGCGGAGCGCCCGCTGACAGCCAGACTCGTGCCGTGATCCCCGCAGCGCCCGCGACGCTGCCGCCCGACCCACCGTTGCCACCCGCTGGTGATTCCGGCGCGGTCCTGGCGGCACTCGTGACGCGCATGAGCACGATCGATCGAGACACACTGTCGATGCACCGCGCGGAGCGAACGATTGATCTCGGCGCCGGTGCGATGGGCGTTCTCGTCGCGTGGCGCTCGGGCGCAACGTGGCGTCGCCTGCAGTTGCAGGGATCGGACTCCACCTTCCGCAGGCTCGAGCAATACTGGCTCAATGGCAGCGGCCTCATTGCCGCACGCCAGGAACTTGCACGCCCGAACGAACAGGCGAAGGTCGATTCGATCTGGTTCCGCGACGGCACGCTCTATCGATGGGTGGACGCCGAGCGGCGCCACCTCAACGGCGAGGCACGCTCGACGCAGTATGAAGTCGAGATGCTGCGAAAGCGTCTCGATGATCTGCTCGAAGTGCTGGCCGCAGATACTGCGCAGCACGTCCCGCTCCACTGAAACCGCTCGTCGGCACAAGACCGTCAACCGGCGTCAGCGGAGAATCGCGCCCCACAGCAACGGTTGCGTGTTCATGCTCTGACCGCGGTACTGGGGCCGGAATCCAAACAGCATCACATGGCCTCGTCCCACGCTCACGTCCACCAGGGCTGCGCGGCCGTTGAGACGTGCTCCACCGAGCAGCCATCCGGAGAGCAACGGATCGCCCGTGGCCGGATATGAAGCGATCGCCACGGCGCGCGCCGGGTCGGTGATCTCGAATGCGGGGCTGTCCTCGAACCACGCTGCGGGGACAGGGGCGGTCATCCGCTTCGCGACAGGGTGCTCTGCGTTCAGTGTGATCGCCATCAGCGAGCCAGGCGCGTAAAAGTCGGTGTTGCGCACTCCGGACAGCACATTCTTCACCGGCAACTCGAGCGTTGAAATTGCGTACTCGCTCGCGTCATTGAAGGTGATCATCGTGCCACCATCCTGCACGAACGCACGGAGGCTGGCGCCGCCGGCTTCACCCACGCCGCCGCGCAGCGAGTCGGGATACGGTGCACCCAACCCGCGACTGATCTGTCCCGCACTCTGTTCAGGAAAAATGAGCACATCGAATCGTGCACGCAGATTCCCGGCACGGAGCTCGGCGTCGAGCACCGTGCGGTACGGAATCCGGTTCACGTCAAACAGCCAGCGCGTCCAGCCTTCATCCATCGAGGCGCTGTAGCTGCGATAGATGCCGATCCGCTTGGGCGACTTGCCGCTCAGTCCTGGCACGGTGAAGCGCGGTTCCGGCACCTGCGGCAGAATCGCCGTCATCGGTGGAAGCGCACCGCGCACCGCCTCGACGCTCAAGCCGAACAGGAGTGGCAAGGTGTGCGCCGTGACGTCGTACGGCCGCTTGGGCGGGCCACCGGGATACTCGCTCAGGTTCGGATAGCGTTGGCGCTCGAGCAGCGCCTTGGCGTACGATCCGAATGGCTGCGCCGTCGGAACGATGTAGCTGCCCGCCGGCACCGATTCGTGCACCTCCACCTGTCCATGCTGCAACGTCCAGATCAATCGCTGCAACGCCTGAGTATCGCGCTGGGCTTTCGGAATCACGAACGCATCCGGCACCTCCGTGGAAGTCCACGGATGATCCGGCGCGAGTGCGCGGTCAGCCACAGCGGTGTAGCTCTCCAGCCACTGGCGTCGATCACGCGCCACGGATGCGAGCATCGCCATTGACGCACTTGATTGGTAAGCGACGATATCCCCGATCGTCCAGCGCCCACCGGGCCACTTCGCTGGAAAATTCCACGAACTCACGCGCGCGTCATAGCCGCGGGCCGTGCCGAGTCCTTCGGCGGGAATGTCGATCGGGCTTGCAAGACGCGCGCTGGCCGTCTCCGTCAGGATCCGCACGCCATGATGATTCAGCGAGTACTGCCGCGCCGGCGACCACTGGTCATAGGAGGCATTTGTCGCGACGCCGGTCTTGCCCTCTGCCACCATGCGCCATCCCATCGCCATGCCGAGTGCATTGGTGCTCGCTGTCAGCACGGGATCGATGTTTGGTTCCACCGGATCCATGTAGGGTGGAATGAAGATGCGCCCGCCGTTGGCACCCTGCTGGTGGATGTCATTCACGATCGCGGGAGTCCACGGCCCGTACAACGAGTCCAGCACCAGGCGCTGCTCCACCTGCGTGAACGCGTACCAGTCCCGGTTGTTGTCGTGCCCTGTGTAGTGATGGTACAGCACCGGCGGCGTTGAACCCTCGGCCGGCGTCCCGAGTGTGCTCCGATACCAGTCACCCACAATGTCGACACCATCAGGATTCTGGCTCGGCACCAGCATGATGATCGTCTCTTTCAGGATCTCGCGTGACTGGGGCGTGTCACTGCGCACGAGCCGATCGGCGATCACCAGCGGTGAGAGAAATCCACCGACCTCCGTCGAATGGATGCTCGACGTGATCAGGACGATGTTGCGCCCTTCGCTGAGTAACCGTTCGCGATCCGCGTCGGTTCGCTTGCGGGGATCGAGCAACTGATTTTGGATGAGTCTGAAGCGCTCGAGATTCGCGAGATTGGAGGAGTCGCTGATGAAGGCAACGATGAACGGCCGGCCAAGCGTCGTGCGGCCGAGTGTCCGCACCATCACGTGCGGACTTGCCGCGTCGAGCGCCGCGAAGTAGCTGGTCACCTGTGCCCACGTCGGCAGTTTCCGGTCTGCGCCGGGCTCCCAGCCAAGCACGCTTGCCGGTGCAGGGGGAGCGGTACGCTGCGCCGCGATAGGCACCGCGAGCAGGAGCGTCAACAGCGCGGGAACGAGACGGCGGATCACGACGGGCTCCGGAAAGTACGTGAGATCATGCGGGGACCGCATCAGCGGCAGGAAGCTCGCGTCGTCTACGCGAGAGCGACAGCGAGTGCTGTGTTCAGCGCTTCTCGATCGTGAAACCGCTCGCGAAGCGGGTGAAGGTGACCGAATCCGTCATGCGGAGCGCGGCCCACGTTTCCATTGCCGGACGGAAGCTGCGGACAAGGATTTCGTCGGTCCCATCCCCGTTCACGTCAACCACGGATTGAAGCGCGTGCAATGGATATGAGAGATCTCGCAGCTTACCGGCGCGCGTTGTCCCGGTGGTGCGCACGAGGATCACACGCTCTGCCGCACTTGTGGGCGTGATGACCAGCGGACGGATGACGATGAGCGCGCGGAACGCTCCGAAGCAGCCGCGCAACACCGTGAGCGCTTCCTCGGCGCCAGGGACGTAGCGGGTGAGAGCCGACGCGATGGCCGTTTCATCGCCCGCGGCGCACGGAGGCACGGTCGCCACCACCGCTCCGCCCGACTCGCCCCGCCATTCCACCGGGACCACGGCTGGCCCGCTCTCGGATGGGGTCATGGCGAGCGTCGCCACGATCCGCCGGCCACTCAACCGAAAGCCGCTCACCTTCACCGGCCTCGCCCCGCGGCTGTCGTGCATGACAAACGAGAGGCCAGGCTGTATCGGGCTCCGTGAGCCGATCATGCGCTGAAATGCCTGCCGTGACACGTCCGTCGTGCCGACGCCGCCGTCGATGCGCCCGATGTCCATCGCCAACACGCTGTCGATGGATCGGGCCAGAAACCATCGCTGCGTTCGCGGCAGGAACACCGCTCGTTCCGCCATAGCCGCTGCCTCGCCATCGAGCGCGCCGCCGGGCGCGGCGGGAAGCAGTCCCAGTGTCGTCGTCATGCTGTCCGGCGGCGTCGAACGTGTCGAATCCGGTCGCTCGTCAGGAATCGAGTCGCGCGCACTCGTGGTGTCCGCAACGACCTCGGGTGCTTTCTTCGTTTCGCGGCCGCGCTGGCAACCGGCCATCGCCAGTGAGAGCGCAAGCGCAACTGCACCACGAACCGGCCGCACCGTCAGTCGAGGAGCCGCAAGACGGAATCCACCACCCCATTGCGCCACGCGAGCACCGCCCCGATCCCGATCAGCAGCACGACGGCCACCGCCGTGATGGCGCGCTGCCAGAGCTTCCGCTGCCGGATCTCGCGCTCCTCGCGACGCTCGACAACCCCGAGCTTGCTGGTGGGCACCCGACGCGTGTACCGGTCGGTTCGCATCGCATGAGCCGTCTCGAGCGCACGCCGGACCGGCGGATCCATGGTGAACCAGAGGACCGTCCGACCAATGCCGATCGCATCACCGTCCGCGAGCCTGGTGGACTTCTCGACCTTGTTGCCGTTGAGCAGCATCATCGCGCCAACCTCGGGCAGCAGCCGGATCGCATCGCCATCCCGCTCGATCCTGGCGTGCACGCGCGCAATTTCCGGCTCCTGAAGCAGCACGACACTTCCGGGCTCGCGGCCGATGGTCGTCGCCTCATCGCCAAGGGCGTATACCCGGTCTCTCCGTGCGTCGCGCAACCACCCTGATCCATTTCCGGTGGCCGAGGTCATCGGGGCGGTGGCCTCGAACCGGAACTCGTGCGCACCCATCTGGATGACATCTCCCGACAGCAGCCGGTGTGGATCACCGCGCAGGAGGGTGCCATTCACACGGACGTCAGCGTCCGCCGTGGCCCGGCTGATCGTCGGCGCACCGTTGGCGCCATCGGACATGACCAACGCGTGAAGCCGGAGCAGGTCGGGCTCGCGGATGCGCCACGTCGCCTCGACGCCGCTACCGATGGACAGGACGCCCAGACCGAGCGGCCGAGTCTGGTCGCCGAAGATAAGATGAGCCATCTGGACTCTGAGGGGACGCTGCGGAGTGCTGGTGCCTTGCATACCGCGAATACGAGTCTACCATACAGAAGATAACCTTTGGCCATGAACCAAGGGCTGGCTGGGCGTTTTCAGTCCAGGTTCCTGTTCTACGGGTGCGACGGCACGACGAGTGCCCCCGCAGCTTCTGCCTTCCGGATCACGGACCGGCTCCGTCAACTGTTTATCGGGTGTCGAGATGAACGATGAGCTGTCGAAGGTGACGGACGTACCGTCCACGAATCCAGGCTTTGCATACGCCGCGGATATCGCCCGACTGCAACGCTCCGGTCCCCTCGGCCCAAGTGACGATGCCTGGCTGGTTCTGGCCCACGCGCTCAGCCGGTTCGCCGAGCTGTCGTCGGAGGAACTGCGGCAGGTCGTTCCTCAGAGCGCCGATGCATTGGCAGTGAGCGCCATCGCCATGGGATTGGCTCCGGAATGCAACGTGCTGCGTGCAGCACGTGCGCTTCGTGGCCTCTACGAGCGGGCGTCATCGCCGACGAGCCGTGCCGAGTGCATGGCGGAGCTGGTCATTGCGACGCAAGCCATGGCCGAGGAGCAGGAAGTCGCGGGTGCGGCCGGTCTGGCATTCGCCATGCTCAGCGGCTTACTGAGCGCTTTCGGGACGGGAATCCCGCAACGGGCTCAGGGCAACGTGCTGGCGCAGCTGGGACGCGCCGCGAGACAGCTCGGGGCTGGTGACGTCGCGCGAGACATGTATGAATCAGCAATCGTCTGCGGATACGAATGCGATGCCCGCGACGTCGTTGCACGCGGTCTGCTGGGACTCGGCGTGCTGGCGTTGACCCGGGGCAACTACCCGAATGCGCGCCAGCAGTTTGAGCGCGCGCTGCTGAACGCCGACCGCGCGCGTGACCCGGAGCTGATCCGCACGGCACATCACGGTCTCCTGAACTGCGCGCTCGCCGCGGGCGATCTCGATTCAGCCATGGTGAACGGCTGGAACGTGCTGCGACTCTGCATCGCACCGGATTCGCGCGCTGAAGCACTGATGAACATGGCGGAAATCTGCCGGATGACGGGAGAGTACGACGCCGCGATCCATGTCTATGCCGTGGCGATGGAATGGACGTCGCGTCGGCGTGTGCGCCTGCATGCCCTCAGTGGCGCGCTGCGCGCAGCGGTGGAGATACAGCGGGTCACGGATGCCCGGCGCTTTCTCGCGGAACTCGAGGAGTTGTTGCCCACGGAGACCGACACGTTTGCTCGCGCCTCAATCGGCGTCGAACTCGCGGAGTCGCTGCTCATGCTCGGTGACGTGGAGCTGGCTGCAGCGCGGCTCGACGCTGCGACCGTCCTGGCGCACTCCGGCGATTTTCACGAGATCGTTCATCGCGCCGAGCGGGTCGCGGCGTCATTGGAAGCCATTCCGGCTCCAGCCGCGATGGCCCCCATCAGCAAGCGACATCGACGTCCGCACAGATCGGAACACTTCCGAATGGTGCTGAAGTCGTTGAACGGTCTCAGCGCCGCGACGTTGTGAGTTTTGGTGCGCGATCAGTGTGACGACGTGGGTGCGGCACTCCGGACGCTCGCCCACGGCAGGGTAGGCACGGCTTGCACATTTGCCCACGGCAGCGTTGGAACAGCCGTCGCGGATGCCCACGGCAGTGTCGGCACTGCCGTGGAGTTCGCCCACGGCAGTGTCGGAACGCGCTTTGCGGAGTCAGCGTCGGCGTTGACGAGGTCAGTGTCGAACGGTGACGTCGGGCCGTTTGCGCAGGCCGAAAGGCTTGCCGCGAGCATGAGCAAGGCGGCAACGGTTGTGCGGGGGCGGAGCGACGTCATGGCAGTGTCCTGAATTGGAGGTTGCCTTAAGAATGGCCTCATCAGCGCCGATCTCTGCACATGATGCGAGCACCTCCCTCACCGGATGGGAAACCGTGGGACTCTCACTAGCGTATCCAAGCAGGCTCAGCCAGAGGGCGCCGGTTGAACGAGTCGTTGCGGCTCTCATGCGGGATAGGTGTGACCTGGCGCGACTGCGGGACGCGCTGCGCCCCTCGGTCTTTGAACGACAGGCTGGCGTCCTGCACGCATTCGATCGCCTGGACCTGCTCGAGGCGGCGCTGCAGCGGTCGCACTTTGATGTGCTTGTCATTGAGCCCTTCGACGAGCATGGACGTGCGACGGAGGAAGCAGTTCGCGGAATCCGCGAGCGATTTCCGCGGCTGTCCGTGCTCGGCCACGTCGCCATGAAGCCGGGCATTTCTGCCCAGATCCTGTCGTTCGCCCGCGCCGGCGTGCACGAACTCATCGTGGCCGGCGTCGATGACTCCGCCACCGTCCTGCGGAAGGCGCTGCAAGGCGCGTCGGAGCGCTGTCTGTCCGAGGAGGTCTTTGCCGAACTACGTGGCGCGCTGCCGTGCGAGGCCGAGTCTCTCGTACGCTATTGCCTCGAGCACGCCAGCGAGTCGCCGTCCATCGAGGATATCTCGCGCGCGCTCGGCGTGCATCGTCGGACTCTCGTCAACCGAATGCAGACCGCGTTGCTGCCGCCGCCGAGTGAACTCGGGGCGTGGGCCCGCGTCCTGCTCGCCGCCCGTTACCTGGAAGTGCCCGGTCGCTCCGTTGAGTGGGTGGCGCACACGGTCGGATACCCGTCTGCCAATGCGCTGCGAAATGCGCTGAGGAAGTACACGGGCATGGCACCGAGCGAGCTCCGGGAGGATGGCGGCTTTTCCCGCGCGACCCTCGCATTTCGCACCGCGCTGCTCGCATCATCTCGCCGTGTCGCGCCGATGTTGCTGCGCCCACGCACCAGAATTCGCGATCGGCATCAGGGAATGGGCAGCGGCGCAATATCTGGTGCCACCCACATTGCGCGCGCCATCGGAGAAAAGAGCACGCTGCGACTGTAGTATTCCAGCGGGAGGTCGCGACGACCCCACTCGGCGACAAACGCGTTCGCGTCAGTCGCGACCGATGATGGTGCGGGATACCGCGCCACGTGCACGCTCACGAAATGCATGTAGAATACGGTCAGCGTTTCGTGATACCCGCTGTCCGGCGTGCTCTCGATGCCGACGGCCGCGTTGAATCGGAGGATCTCCGAGCGCATCCTCTCGAGTGCCTGCTCCGCGATGAGCTGACGACCAAAATGCAGCGCGACGCTCAGGTGCGCCCGATGGTTCCACGCGTCCCGCGGGAGCGAGTTAGCCTCGAACGCATTGAGCAGTGTCCGCAGGTCATCATCCGACCTGAGCGGCGCGGCGGTGAGTTCATGCAGGTCCATGGGCCCAATATGTGCTCGCCATCCGTCCGCCGCGATCAGGCGTCCTGATCAGCGGATCATGACGGGGACAAGGCTGTCTGCGCCGATGTACCCACCAGCGTCGTTTTCCGGCGTGCGCCAGTCTATCTCTCGCGGATAGCCGAGGACCCTGTCGAAGGTGACGCGCAGGTGCGTGGGATCATCGCGCAGTTCACGGCGCACGAATGCGAACAGGCTGTCGATCGCCTTGAAGTTGTCCGGCGGCGCATCGGCGCTCTCCGACCGGACGTGGGCGCGCACGATGACCCCGTTCACAACGGTCAGATCGATGGCCCCGCGGTAACGACAGAAGCAGCTCACGGTGTACTGGACGTTGTACGAGCGGATGCCTGAGCCACTCCATCGTGCCTCGGCCTCGTTCAGCAAGCGCAGCCGTTCCCCGTCTGCAAGGGGACCCAAGTCGCATGCATGCAGTGCGATCGCAGGAGTCAGGATCACCCCAACACGCCATAAACGATACATCATCGATGCTTTCGCGATCTTCCTCACGGAGTCCGCTTCAGGTTGTCCACTGTCAGAACAGCCCCGGCATCCAGTTCCATGTTGCCATACCGGATTCGGCGGGGGTAGCCGAGTGGCTGATCGTACGACACCTCCAGCTTCGAGGGGTTCGAGGCGATCTCACGGCGGATGAGCGCGAAGAGACTGTCCACCGGTTGGCGATAGCTGATCGGCCGGTTCGCGCCAGTCAGCGGGTCGCGGACACTGACGACCGCTCCGTTCCGCACGGTCACTGCGAGGCTTCCGGTATAGTCGGGAACGCAGAAGCAGCTGACGTCCGCGAGAAAGGTGTAGTCGCGCAGAGCTGCCGCTCTCCAGGTCTCTTCCGCCTCGGAGAGCTGCAGCGCCAGCGCTCCGGTCGCCGTTGGGGCGACTCTCGAACACGCACCGAGCGAACCGAGCAGAACAGCAGCGACAAGTCCTCTTCGTCCTTGAAAAACCATAAACGCGAACCCTCCCGGAAGAAAACGACTCATCCTCGGATACTCGCCTCAGAGGAATCGGTCACCCGAGAAGTCCGGCTACCGGGCACGGTATTCGTCAACAGTTTTGTTGACGAATCGCCATTCCCGACTAAGTTGCTCGCCATGGAAGAGATGGGTACGGCCCTCGTGGGCTACCGTGGAATTCAGGCGGAACTGTTGCTCGAGCTGAAGAAGCATCAGCCGCTGACAGCTCGCGAGCTTTCCATACGTTTCGACCTCACACCGAACGCGCTGCGGCGGCATCTCGAGACGCTCGAGGCTGCGGGTATCGTGCGTCATTCGCGCGAGGTGCGCGGGGTCGGCGGACCGGTGCATGCCTTCGCCCTGACCGGCAGCGGCGAGGCGCTCTTTCCGCGCCAGTACGCCACGGTGTTGCTCGAGATGCTCGACTCGATCGTGAACGAACACGGTCGCGACGGCGTGAGCGACTTCTTCCGCCGGAAGTGGACGTCGCTCGCATCCGAGGCAGCCCCTCAGCTCCAGCAGCTGCCGCTCGCCGAGCGCGTTCAGCTGCTGGCCGAGCTGTGGACGTCACTCGGGTACATGGCGGAGGCGGATGTTGATGAAGCGACCGGCCGGCCCGTGCTCCGAAAGCACAATTGCGCGATTCGTGCCGTGGCAGAGTCATACCCGGAGATCTGCGCCACTGAAGCAGCCTTCATCGCTGACGTGCTTGGAGTTCCGGCAGAACGTCGCCAGCACATTCTGGCGGGATGCAACACCTGTGAATACGTGGTTGGTGCAACTCGCGGGACGCATCGATCGACTGAATTGGCAACCGAGCTGGCAACAAGTTACGCCGGTGACCGGCGTGGAGACGTGTGACGTTATGAGCAGCGAAATCGAGGCCCTCGTCGGCCGGGAATACCAATACGGCTTTGTCACCGATATTGACTCCGACACGATCCCGCCGGGACTGAGTGAAGATGTGGTGCGTCTGATCTCCGCCAAGAAGGACGAGCCGGCGTGGCTCCTTGAATGGCGGCTGAAGGCGTATCGGCGATGGCTCACGATGACGGAGCCAACCTGGCCGAACGTGCACTATCCGGCGATCGACTATCAGGCGGTCCGGTATTACTCCGCGCCGAAGACCGCCAATCCGCTTGGTTCACTCGATGAGGTGGACCCGAAGCTCCTCGACACGTACAAGAAACTCGGCATTCCGCTCCATGAGCAGAAGATGCTTGCTGGTGTCGCCGTGGATGCGGTGTTCGACAGTGTCTCGGTCGGTACGACGTACAAGGCTGAACTGGCGAAGCACGGGATCATCTTCTGCAGTTTCAGCGAAGCGGTGCATGAGCACCCGGAGCTGATCCGGAAGTACCTCGGGAGTGTCGTGCCGTACAGCGACAATTTCTTCGCCGCGCTCAACTCCGCCGTGTTCAGCGACGGCAGCTTCTGCTACATCCCGAAGGGCGTCAAGTGCCCGATGGAGCTGAGCACGTATTTCCGGATCAACGCGGCGGATACGGGCCAGTTCGAGCGAACGCTGATCGTGGCCGAGGAGGGTGCCAGCGTGAGCTACCTGGAGGGCTGCACGGCACCAAAGCGGTCCACGAATCAGCTGCACGCTGCCGTGGTGGAGCTCATTGCGCTCGACGACTCGACCATCAAGTACAGCACGGTGCAGAACTGGTATGCCGGCGACGAGAACGGTGTCGGAGGCATCTACAACTTCGTCACCAAGCGTGGCAAGGCGATGAAGAACGCCAAGATCTCATGGACCCAGGTCGAGACCGGCTCGGCGATCACGTGGAAGTACCCCAGCGTGATCCTGCAGGGTGACAACAGCGTCGGCGAGTTCTACTCGGTGGCGGTCGTCAACAACATGCAGCAGGCTGACACCGGCACCAAGATGATCCACATCGGCCGCAACACGAAGTCCAACATCGTGTCGAAGGGCATCAGCGCCGGCCGCGGGCAGAACAGCTACCGCGGCATGGTGAAGGTGTTGCCGAAAGCGTCCGGCGCGCGCAACTACACCCAGTGTGACAGCATGCTGATCGGCAATGCCTGCGGCGCGCACACGTTTCCATACATCGAGATCAGCAACAATACGGCGACGCTCGAGCACGAAGCGTCGACGACGAAGATCGGCGAAGACCAGATCTTCTACCTGAAGCAGCGCGGCATGAACGCTGAGAATGCAGTCAGCATGATCGTTGCGGGCTTCTGCAAGGAAGTCTTCAAGGAGTTGCCGATGGAGTTCGCTCTCGAAGCGCAGCAGTTGCTCGGTATCACCCTCGAAGGTTCTGTCGGCTGAGCCACCCACTCGCGATCATTCATACACGAGACACGATCATGCTCGAAATCTCCAATCTGACGGCGACCGCCGGCGACAAGGACATCCTCAGGGGCATCAACCTGACGGTGAATGCGGGTGAAGTGCACGCCATCATGGGCCCGAACGGCAGCGGCAAGAGCACGCTCGCGCAGGTGCTGGCGGGCCATCCCTCGTACGAGGTGACGGGAGGCACCGTGCTCTTCGAAGGGGAAGACCTCCTCGAGCTCGAGCCGGAAGAGCGCGCACACAAGGGTGTGTTCCTCGCATTCCAGTATCCGATCGAGATCCCCGGCGTCAGCAACGCCTACTTCCTCCGGAGCGCCTACAACGCGATGCGGGTTGCACGCGGCGGCGAGGAAGTCGATCCGATGGAGTTCCTCGACGTGATGGAAGAGAAGCTCAAGATCGTCGAGATGGACGATGCAATGCTTGCTCGCAGCGTCAACATGGGCTTCTCCGGTGGCGAGAAGAAGCGCAACGAGATCCTGCAGATGGCGGTCCTGGAACCCAGGCTGGCGATCCTCGATGAGACCGACTCCGGGCTGGATATCGACGCGCTGCGCGTCGTCGCCGAGGGCGTGAACAAGCTCCGTCGTCCCGAGAACGCCACCATCGTGGTGACGCACTACCAGCGCCTGCTCAACTACATCGTCCCCGATTTCGTGCACGTGCTGGCCGGTGGCCGGATCATCCGCAGCGGCGGCAAGGAGCTGGCCCTGGAACTCGAGGAGAAGGGATACGACTGGCTGCTGCAGGAGGCGCTGGCGTGAGCGTGACGCATTGGCAGGCGGCCTTCGCCGCCCGCGTCGGCGTGAATGAACCGCAGTGGCTGGAGCCGATGCGTCGGACCGCCATCGCATCATTCAGCGCACTCGGCTTCCCGACGCCATCGCTCGAGGACTGGCACTACACCTCGCTGTCGTCGATTGCAGAGGTGCCGTTCACGGTGGGTGGTGCAGCCTCGACGACGACGGTCGCCGACCTCGCGCCGCACATGATCAATGCCGACTGGCCGACCGTCGTCTTTCTCAACGGCGTGCATTCGCCATCCCTCTCGTCGCTGGACTCACTGCCCGCCGGCGTTCGCGTGATGGAGCTTGCACAGGCGTGGTCGGAGCAGCCGGAGCTGGTGCGAAAGCATCTTGGCAAGGTGGCGCTCGGTGAGCATGCGCTGACGGCCCTGAACACCGGAATGATGCGCGATGGCGTCGTGGTGCTCGCACCGAAAGACGTCGTGGCCGAGACGCCAATTCACATCCTGCACGTCGCTGACACTGCGGCCGCCAGCATCGCCACCTTCCCGCGCACGCTGATCATCGCCGAGCGCTCGGCGAAGGTGACCGTGCTGGAGAGTTTTGTCGGCCTCACCGATGTGGCGTACTTCACGAATCACGTGGCCGAGGTCGTGGTCGGTGAGAATGCCACGGTCCTGCACACCAAGATCCAGCGCGAGTCGGATCTGGCGACGCATGTCAGCACCACCGAGGTGCATCAGGCGCGCGACAGCCACTACGTGAACTTCTCGATGGCAATGGGCTCGAAACTGAGCCGCACCAACGTCTATACCGTGCTTGATGGCGAGAATTGCGGCGCCACGCTCAATGGCCTCTATCTCGGCAAGGGCACGCAACATACCGATCACCAGACGCGCATCGAGCATGCGCAGCCGAATTGCTTCAGCCGTGAGCTGTACAAGGGTGTGCTCGACAACGCATCACATGCCGTGTTCAACGGCAAGGTGTATGTGCACCCTGTTGCGCAGAAGACGGATGGCAAGCAGAGCAACCATACGCTGCTCCTGTCGCCCGACGCGAGGATCGATACCAAGCCGCAGCTGGAAATCTTCGCCGACGACGTGAAATGCACCCACGGTGCCACCGTAGGTCGCATGGACGAGGCGGGGCTCTTCTACATGAAGAGTCGCGGCATCCCGGCGGAGACGGCCCGCAGGCTGCTGACGTATGCGTTCGCCGCCGATGTGCTCGAGACGATCGAGAATGAGTCGGTCAAGCAGGCGCTGGAACAACTCACGCTCGAGCGGTACGCCGGCCCGGGCGCCTCCGATGCGCTCGCAGCCCATCACGGCTGACCGTGTCCGACCTCGACGAGCTCTATCAGAGCATCATCCTCGATCACAACCGCCGGCCGCGCAACTTTGGCGAGCCGGCGAGTTCCAGTCATCACGCGAGCGGGCGCAATCCCCTCTGCGGCGATGAGGTGACCGTCTGGCTGACCGTCGAGGGTGATGTCATTGCCGATGTCCGGTTTGTCGGCAGCGGCTGCGCCATCTCGAAGGCGTCGAGCTCGCTCATGACCGAAGCCGTCCGCGGAAAGACCCGTGACGACGCTCTCCTCATGTTCGACCAGGTGCACGAGTTGCTGACAGGGAAGGCAGACCCCGCGATCGAACGCAGTCGGCTCGGGCAGATCGCGGCACTCGGCGGGGTCTCACGCTTCCCGGTGCGCGTGAAGTGTGCCTCGCTGGGATGGCATGCGTTCCGGAACGCGCTCCTCGGGACTGCGGGCGGACAGTGAGCACCGCGACAACTCCGCACCCCGTCCCGGCGCCGAACCGTTTCGCCAGCGGGCCCGTCATCGCTCCGCTGGTGCCTCGGGACCAGTTTCCCCTGCTGGCCGGCGACGGCGCACTCCACTACCTGGACTCCGCGGCGACTGCACAGAAGCCACAGGCTGTGCTGAACGCCCTCCAGCACTTCTACACCCACGACAACGCCAACCCGCACCGGGGCGCGTACGCACTCTCGGCGCGTGCAACCGAGCGATATCAGCAGGCCCGGGAAACCATCGCACGCTTCATCGGTGCCGGCGACACGGATTGCACGCTCTTCGTGCGCGGAACGACCGAGGCGATGAACCTCGTGGCCTATTCGTGGGGTGATGCGAATCTCGGCGCCGATGACGCGATCGTGGTGTCGGCGATGGACCACCACGCGAGTTTCGTGACGTTCCAACAGCTTGCCCTTCGCACCGGCGCGGAATTCAGGATTGCCGAGCTCACCGATGATGGCAGGATCGACCTCGCGTCGTTCGCGTCGCAGCTCGATTCGCGGGTCAGGCTGGTGGCCTTCCCGCACGTCTCGAACGCGTTGGGCACGATCAACGCGGTGGAGCAGATGACCGCGATGGCGCATGCCGTCGGTGCGGTTGTCGTGTGCGACGGCGCACAGGCCGTGCCGCATCTGGCGGTCAACGTCGAGACGCTGGGCGTGGACTTCTATGCGTTCAGCGGCCACAAGCTCGGCGGCCCGATGGGAATCGGCGTCCTCTGGGGACGACGCGAACTGCTCGGACAGATGTCCCCGTGGCAGTTCGGAGGCGACATGATCGACGTGGTTGGAGATCGAGCGACGACGTTCAACACACTCCCTCATCGCTTCGAAGCGGGGACACCGAACGCAGCTGATGCCGTTGGACTCGCCGCGGCATGCGACTTCCTCAGCGCGCTGGGCATGGACCGAGTCCGGGCCCACGAGATGGAGTTGACGGCGGCGCTCCTGACCGCGGTGCGTGACTTCGATGGAATCCGGGTCTTTGGACCTGCAGATGCCGAATCGCGCAGCGGTGTGGTCAGCTTTGCGTTCGACGACGTGCATGCGCACGACCTGGCCACGATTCTCGACGAACATGGCGTGTGTGTGCGCGCCGGCCACCATTGCGCTCAGCCATTGATGCGACGGCTTGGCGTTCCTGCCACGGCGCGCGCGTCGGTGTGGGTGCACAGCGATTCCGGGGATCTCACCGCGCTCGTGTCAGGGCTGCAACGCGCAACCACGCTGTTTGCTGATGGCGCCATCTCCGGCTGAGACGTCGCCGACGTCGCCGGTTGACGGCGTGCCTGACGTCCGCGTCTCCTCGCTGTATCAGGAGATCATCCTGTCGCACTATCGGGCACCACGGCATCGACGGGTCCTGCCTGGCGCGGCCGCGGCGGTCGAGCACAGCAATCCGTTGTGCGGCGACGTCATGTCCATCCAGATCATCCGGGACGCGGATCGGATCATCGACGCAGCATTCACCGCCCGGGCCTGCTCGATCACACAAGCGACGGCCTCCATGCTCCTCGATCGGGTGATCGGCGCCACGGTCCCGGAGGCCCGGTCGATCGTCAGTCAGGTCGAGTCGCTCATTGATGGCCGATCCGACCCCGATGACGCCTCGGGCACCCTGGGCGACCTGAGGGCCCTCGCCAGTGTGGCGCGATTCCCGGCCAGGAAAGCGTGCGTTCGGCTTGTCACTGGCGCGCTGCTCGACGCACTCGGGCAGGGCTGAGAACACCTCGCCCGGCGCCAGAATGTCTCATGGCACCGGCCGAAGGACGAATCGGGGGTGAGACGTCATCAAGGGCCAGTCGTCCTCATGTCAACGCATGCTCTTTGCATCGCACGGCTGCGGGTGTTTCTTGCATTTGCGAAAAGATGGGTCCGCCAGAGTGGCGACGACGCCCGGACACCCCCTGACCAAAACCAAATGAGACGCCCCCCCTCGCGCCTCTGTCTGACTCTCACGCTGTTGGCCCTGACCGCGTGCGGCGGGTCGAAATCATCGACTCCTCCGCCAGTCGTGACCTCGCTGATTGCCGTTACGACGGCCTCGCCAGCGGTCTCCATCATCCAGGGCACATCAGTCGCGGCCGGTGATATCTCGATCGTTCGAACCGCCTTCACTGCGGACGTGACACTTTCAGCCGAGGGGCTGCCAGATGGCGTGACCGGGACGTTTGCGCCGGCAGTGCTCAGCGCGGGCGCCACGACAAGCACCTTCACCTTGTCGGCGTCACCCACCGCCACGACTGGCAGCAAGGCGGTGACTGTTCGTGCACGGGGCAACGGCGTCGCCGATGCCACGAGTGAAGTGTCAGTGACGGTCACGGCAGCTGGTCCGCCGCCATCGGTGACCCTGACGGCGACGCCTGCGAGCGCAACGCTGCTCCCCGGTGACTCCGCGTCGACCATCCTGAATCTCACGCGCTCCACTGGCTACACCGGAGCCGTGACACTGACCGTGGCGGGCGCCCCGGCAGGCATGAGCACGATCTTCTCGGTCGCGAATCCAGTGGCAGCCTCGAGCGTGCGCTTGTCACTCGCAACCACTGCAGCCACCGTGCCCGGCACCTATACGCTGTTGATCCGCGCAAATGCCGTCGGTATTCCAGAGGCCACCGCCACGTATTCCGTTGTGGTGAACCCACTGCCGAGCAACACCGTCACGTGGACGTATTGCGACGCATCGCGGATTCCAGTGTTCTTCGCATACCAGAACGGGAGTGCCGGAGTATGGCGACGCGCGACAGAAAGCGTTCCCGGGACCTTCACATTTGCCGTTGATCAGCCCCAGATCGGGGTCGCAACTGTGTCGGTTGAACCCGGGACGACCGTGACCCAGGTCGCGTACGTGGCGCTGTCCGAGATCACGGCGGTGGCGGCGGCGGAGTGCATTGACCGACCGGTGCCAGGAACGAAGTTGGTCAACGGCACGATGTCAGGGATCGGAACCGTCAACGAGGTCGGCAGCGTATCGATCGGCACAGGGCTCGCCGGCAGTGTGACGACTGCGGCACCGTCGTTCGTCGTCTCTCGAGTGCCAGAAGGCCCGCGGGATGTCCTCGCCGTGCTCTCGGATCTCAACGCCGGCACCACACTGCGGATGCTCCTCTCGCGCGGGGTCAACGTCGCCAACGGAGGAACCGTCGGCACGTTGGACATGTTCGGCCCCAGTTCGTTCGCACCGGCCACCGGGACGCTCACGGTCAGCGCGCCGAACGACGCCGCGCTCGTCGCAACCAACCTCTTCACCACCGCGAACGGCAGCTCGGCAACGCTCAGCATCTCTCAGCTCAGCGCAGGGACGCCGACGACGTATCAAGGTGTGCCGGAAGCGCGGATGCTCCCTTCCGACCTTCAACAGGTCCGTGTGACACAGAACGTCGGAACATCGTTCCTCAGGTTCGTGTCGCGCTACACGCGGGGACCTGCATCGCTGTCGCTGACCATGCCGACCGATGTTGCGTCACCAACGATCACGGTGATTGCGACCTCACCGTACCAACGCGTGAACATCAGCGGCACGCTGCCGGTGGCATACAACGGCCGCATCTCGTTCCTGTTCGATCAACCGTTCCAGTCACGCCAGTGGAACATCTCCGCCACCGCGCTGGCACGCTCATCCTCAACCAGCTACTCGCTCGTCATGCCGGACCTGACTGCGGTGCCTGGGTGGACGAATTCCTGGGCGCTCGTGAGTGGCGTCACGCCGGTTTCGAGCAGCTTCTCCGGGCAAACCGGTACGGCGGCTGACGGTTCGCCAATCACCGGGACGACACTCATCACGTTCTCGCGACTGGGAAGCTTCACGTTCCCCTGATCCAACGCGGACGAGCCAGCACGCAAGCAGAACGGGCACCCGGGATTCCGGGTGCCCGTTCTGCTTGCGGCAAGGTTCCTGCGCGCTGGCTGGAGCGTCGCGCCGACGTCAGGAAGTCATGGAATGGCGGCGGGGCGCGGCATCCCCAGCTCTTCCATCGGCGGCAGTGTCTTCGCGCGGCGAAACTGCGCGATCGCAGCGCGCATCCGATCGCTCCGCTCGATCCACAACTGAGCGGCAGCGTCGTACCGGTTGGTGAGATTGCCAAGGTACGTTGGGCGGTTTTCGTTCTCCCAGGCATGCTCGAACACTTCGCGACCCAGCACGTACCCTTCCTTCAGGTCATTGATGCGCCCGTTGAGCGGCGAGGCGATGTCATTCAGGTCGTCCATCGTATTGCGGTTGATCGGCGTGCTGGCTCTGGCGTACATCTGGGCGATCTCGTCGGCGAATTGAAACTTCATGCCGATGAAATCGAGGCGGCGCGCACCGACCTCCATCGCCTCGAGCGCTGCTTGCTCGCGCAGGTCGGGTTGTTGTGCGCGAGCCTGTGCGATCAACACAAGCGCTGACTCCGCCTGGATCCGCAGCGCCGTCAAGCCGGGCCGGATCTTCGCACTCACGATCCTCCCTTCCGTCGACCATGGATCGAGCCAGTACAACTCATTGCGCCCGTCGGACTGATTGGTCTGGACAAGCGCGGCGTGTGCTGCGCTCAGCTTCCTTTGTGCCTCGTCAACCTTGCCGGTCGTATCGCCGTGAAACACACGTCCGTACGCGCGCTCGAACTCCGGAATGCTCGATTCGCCCTGTTGCCATCCGGCAGCTGCTCCGAAGAGGACGCCGTACCACAGCTGTTCGAACAGCGCGTCGTCGTCCCAGTTGGTGTTCAGGACACCTGTTGCACCGAGGTTCTGTCCATCGCGCACGAACGCCTGGATATTGCGCAGCGCCACTGCATTGTATGGATAGACGCGGCTCCAGTTGTTCACGCCTGGTGCAACCCACGTCTCCATGCCGGCGTTTGCGAACGGCTTCAGGCACCGGTCAAAGCCGTTGAATGACCAGTAGTCCCAGCACACCGCGACCATGTTCTTGGGCAGGATGCCGACGAGCTGTGGCGAGTTCATCGCGATGTCCGCCCAGAACATCAGGCGCTTGCCGTTTGGTTTCAGCGCAGCGTCGATGTCGCGGACAAACTGCAGGTAGACCTTGCCAAGACCCTCGGCATCCACGCGCTCGCGCGTCTGGCCACGTCCCAGCTCGACCGTCTCGTCGGCTCCGATGTGAATGAAGCGCGAAGGAAACAGCGACGCGATCTCGCCGAACCATTCCTTGATCAGCGCCATGGAACCGGCGTTTCCGGGCGCCAAGACATGCCCGTGCGGCGTCTCCGCCATCGGTGCATAGAGTTCGTATTTCAGCACGTGGTGCAGGTGACCGAACGCCTCCTGCTCGGGAATCACGTCGATGTGGTACCTGGCGGCGTACGCGATCAGTTCCCGCACGTCGGCGCGGGTCATTGCGCCGCGCGGCGGTGCGATTAGTGGATTCGAGCTGTAGGCCAGTGTGTGTTCATAGTACGGAGAGTACACGTTCAGCTTGTACGCAGCGAAGCGCCGGATCTGCGATTTCTGGTAGGCGAGCGTCGGGACGGGGCCACGCGACAGGTCATCGTGAAATCCGCGATAGTTCATCGCGGGCCAGTCACGGATTGTGGCGGCCTGCAGCACGGCTGACGACCCACCGCCGGTGATGAGTTGCTTGAGCGTCTGCGCGCCGTAGAACACCCCGTTCGGTGTCGCTCCAATGACGTGGGCTGCGGTGGAATCCGCGAGCAGCAGATACCCCTCGACAATCATCGCCGAATCGAACGTCATCTTGTGATCACGCAGCACCTGCAGGGCGCGGGCACTGCCAAGGCGGAGCAGCTCGATCCTGAAGCGTCCTGCGCCGGCGGCACTGTCGGCACGAATCCGTCGTTCCGCGAGCGTCTCCGCCAACTCGTGGGCCGTGAACGCGTCGTCGGCGTTGCCGGCGTGCAGAATCGCGACGCCGTTGGGCAACGGCACGCGTGTGCCTCGCACGACTTCGCGCGGCAACGGAATCAGTGGAAGTGGTGCCGACTGGGCCGGCAGACCGAGCGCGACGATCGCGCACAGCACGAAACCCGGGAGAATGCGCATGCCGTAAGATCACCCCGACGACGGCGCCACCGACAGGTCAGTGGATTCGGGCGTTCATGCGCTCTGCGGAGTACATTCGGCGCATGCTGCTCGACATCCCGGACGGCGAATTCGAAGGCTACCTCTTCGATCTCGACGGCACGCTGGTCGATTCGATGCCGGTGCACTTGCGTGCCTGGGCCGCGGCGATGGCATTCGCGGGGCTTCGGGTGCCGTTCGACGCGGAGTACTTCTATTCACTCGGTGGCGTGCCGACCCTCGAGTCAGCCGAGATCTACGGGCAGCACTACGGTCTCGCCCTCGATCCACATCGGGTTGTCGCTGACAAGGAACGACGGTATCTCGAGCTCCTGCACGAGGTGAAGGTCATAGAACCCGTCGCGAGGATTGCGCGTCAGGTGGCGCGCACACATCCGGTGGCGGTGGTCACCGGAGGCGGACCGGAGATCGCGCTGCCAGCACTCGATGTCACCGGACTGCGTTCGCTGTTTCCCGTGGTCATCACTCCGGAAGATGTGGGCCCGGGCCGCGGCAAGCCTGCGCCGGACATGTTCCTCGTCGCCGCGGAACGGCTTGGAGTCGCGCCGGAACGCTGTCTTGTCTTCGAGGATGCGCAGCCGGGTGTCGAGGCAGCGAAGGCGGCAGGCATGACCGTCATTCTGGTTCCGCGGCAGTAGCCTCCGCCACGGCATCGCCACGCCTACATCGCGGCCGCACCATGCCGGACGCTGGCGACATAGTCGGCGCGGAGTGCCGTTGTGACGCGGCCCGGGCTGCCCTCTCCGATGCGCACACCATTGACCGTCACGATCGGCATCACCAGCACAGTCGCCGCCGTGATGAACAGTTCATCGGCAGTCGCCAGTTCGTCGCTCCGGATCGGACGCTCAACGACGGAGAGCCCACGCGCGGTCGCAAGGCGCATGACTCGTTCCCGGGTGATTCCTGGCAGCACGGTCGTTCCGAGAGGATGGGTGACCAGCGTCTCAGCATGGACCATGAACAGGGTGGATGAGCCGCCTTCGGTGAGATACCCATCCTCGACCATCAACGCCTCGAACGCGCCTGCCGCACGCGCTGCCTGCTTGGCCAGAACCTGCGGGAGCAGCGCGATGCTCTTGATGTCTCGCCGCGCCCAGCGCTGGTCAGGCACAGTCGCTGCCGCCACACCGTGCGCTGCGCGAGGATGATCGATGACCGGCATCGCTCGCACCCAGGCCACGAGCGACGGAGTCTGGACTGCCGGGAACGCGAAGTCGCGCTCGGCCGCACCGCGCGTCACCTGCAGGTACACCATCCCTTCCGTCACGCCGTTCCGCTCAACGAGCGAGCGCAGCATGAGATGCAGCTGATCGCAGGACATCGGAGCGTCGAGTTCAATCTCTCGCATCGACCGTGCAAGCCGCTCGAGGTGCGGTGCGTCGTCCACGAACTGACCGTCCACAAGGACAATCACCTCGTACACACCATCGGCGAAGAGAAAGCCGCGGTCGAAGATCGATACGGTGGCGTCAGCTTCGGGGACGAAGGCGCCGTTGACATACGCGATTCGGTTCATGCCTTGAAAACTACGGGCAGCGCCACGGGGATTGGGTAGTTTTGGCAATGCATCGGTACTGGTCGCGGCTCTGGGCGGCAGTGGAACGTTTCGCCCGCGCACGTAGCGCGCTGGCGGCCACCTTCGTCTGGAATCTCGCCCAGGGCGCGATCGTCCCAGGCCCGACAGAACTCATGCTGGCCCCGCTCGTCCTTGCCGAACCCGCACGTGCCAAGGGGCTGGCTCTGGTTGCCACGATCGGATCCGTCCTCGGCGGCTGTCTGGCCTGGACGCTCGGCGCGGTGTCCTTCGCGTCGATGGGCAGGCCGACGCTCGAAGCCCTTGGAGTGAGTGAGGCAACGCTCGAATACGCCATGGCACTCATGGCCAGATACGGCTGGCTGTTCATCGTCGCCAGCACGCTCACGCCGCTGAGCACCAAGGCCGTCTCGATTGCTGCGGGTGCCGCCGGCATGCCACTGCCGATCTTCGCCGCCGCTCTGACGTTGGGTCGCGGGGTCAGGTTCGGGGCCGTCGCGTTGCTCCTGCGCGCAGGTTCCGGGGCGCTCCATCGTCTCCTTGGACAGCGCTCCCGGGCCTGAGGCACGTTTTACGACTGACGACCGTGGCAGCCTTCGTGCATGCAGGGCGACGGCTGCCGGCGAGCCGCACCGACGCATCGCTGCCCAGAACCCCGGTTCGCGAGGACCTCGCCCGGTGCCGGGAATTGCTGCAATCGGTTCCGAGCAGCGAAACAGTGCCGGAGGGATGCCGTAGATTCACCCGGGCGTCAGCCGGTTGGTTGCCGTACCGTCTTTCTTCACACACTCATGTCCGATCACGCCATCGATGTACGGGGCATAACGAAGCGGTATGCGGCGCATGTTGCCGTCAATGACTTCTCCCTTCAGGTGCCACGCGGGGCCGTGTACGGCCTGCTCGGTCCCAACGGAGCGGGGAAGACCAGCACGATCCGGATGATCCTCGACATCATCGCCCCGGATCAGGGATCGATCACGCTCTTCGGCAAGCGTCACACCGATGCAGGCGTGCTGGATCGTGTCGGGTATCTCCCCGAGGAACGGGGACTGTACAAGAAGATGAAGGTTCGCGATGTGCTCTTGTTCCTCGCCCAGCTCAAGGGCGTGCCGCGGCAGACGGCGCAGACGCGCATCGCCGCCTGGATGGAACGCATGTCCCTGAAGACCGCTGACAAGGACTGGGGCGACGCCAAGGTGGACGAATTGAGCCGTGGCATGCAGCAGAAGGTCCAGTTCATCGGCACGCTCGTCCACGATCCGGAGCTCGTGATTCTCGACGAGCCGTTCAGCGGGCTCGATCCCGTCAACGCCCAGGCGCTGAAGGACACTGTGGTCGAACTGAAGAATCGCGGCAAGACGGTGATCTTCAGCACGCACATCATGGACAACGCAGAGAAGCTCTGTGACTCCATCTGTATCATCTCGGACGGACGAAAGGTGCTCGACGGCACCGTGTCTGACGTCAAGTCCGCACACGCGGGACGCACGATTGTCGTCGCGTTCGACGGTGCCCCGACGCCTGCCATCGACGCTGTGCTTCGCGATCCGGCGCTGGTCGCGAAGATGGACGACCAGAACCGGTTCCTCGAACTGGAGCTGGCGCCTGGAGCGACGAGCGGTGCGCTGCTGCAGCAACTGGTGGCGGCGGGCGCGTCGCTCCAGCGGTACGAGCGCGTGCAACCGTCCCTCCATCGCATCTTCCTCGACATGGTCGGGGCCACCGGAGTCGAATCGGGGATGAGCGGCCATGGATAAGCTGATTGCGATCATCAAGCGCGAGTACATCGAGCGCGTACGGACGAAGTGGTTCGCGATTGCCACATTGCTCGGCCCGGTGCTCTTTCTTGGCATGAGTGTGCTGCCGGCGCTCCTCGTCTCACGAGAGGTGCCATCATCGACGTCCACCAACATCACGATCATCGATGCCTCAGGCACGGCACTCGGCGAACGCGTCGCCGGTGTGCTCGGGGACTCGGGACGCGTGAGGCCGGACCTCGCCGTCACCGCCCCCGCTGAGATCGCGGCCGCAGAATCGCTCGCGACACGCTCCGTGATGAGCAAGACCCGGGAGGGCTACCTCATTCTCGATTCGCTGACGCTGCAGGGGTCCAAGGCGCGCTATACCGGACGGAACACCACGACCGTCCGGGACATGCGCCTGATCGGCAATGCCGTGGACAAGGCAGTGCTCGCGCTGCGACTGGAAGGCACGGGCATCTCCAGGTCACGCATCGATTCGCTGACACGCGTTGACGTCACCCTCGACAAGACGCAGCTGACCGAGAAGGGCCGGACAAGGTCTGGTGCCGGAAGTACGATCCTGGGAATCATCGTCGCGTTCCTGCTCTACATAGTGCTGATCCTGTATGGCCAGACCGTGCTGCGCAGCGTGATCGAGGAAAAAACCACCCGCGTTGCGGAGGTGGTGATCAGCAGTGTCCGCCCGGAAGTGTTGCTGGCCGGCAAGATCATCGGGATCGGCGGCGTGGCGATGACACAGATGGCGGTCTGGCTCGCGAGCTCGTTCTGGATGGGTGCAACGGTGGCGCCCATGATCCTCAAGCGCTCGCTTCCCGCCGCCGGAGCTGCCGTGGCTGACAGCGTCGCGCGAACGAGCGAGATCTTCAGCGGTATGCCAAGCTGGTCGGCCGGCCTCATCTTTGCCCTGGCGTTGTTCTTCGTGCTTGGCTTCATCTTCTATTCCTGTCTGTATGCCGCCGTCGGCAGCACCGTGAACAGCGAATCAGAAGCGCAGCAGGCATCGACGCCGGTGGTGATGCTCTTGATCATGAGCGTGATCTTCGTTCAGCCGGTGGCTCTTGCCCCTCAAAGCAAGCTGGCGATCATCAGCTCGATGCTGCCCTTCTCGGCACCGATCGTCATGCCGCTGCGGATGAGTCTTGTCTCGGTGCCGGTGTCGCAGGTCGCAATCAGCCTGATCGGACTGGCGTTGGCGGCGCTGGCAGCCATCTGGTTTTCCGCCCGTATCTATCGCGTTGGTTTGCTCATGTACGGCAAGCGGCCGAGCGTCGGAGAACTCATCAAGTGGTTGCGGTACTCGTAAGTCTTCCGCCCGGACGACCGGCACGAAAAACGGCCGGAGCACCCTCCCTGGGTGCTCCGGCCGTTCCATTTCTGTTCAGGCGCAATACGTGTCGAACGCGCCGACGAGATCGTGCGAAATCTCGTCTGCCGAGCGCCCTTCGATCTGGTGACGCTCGAGCATGAAGACCACCTTGCCGTCCTTCATCAAGGCGATGCTCGGACTGCTTGGACGATATCCGGTGAAGTAGCTCCGGGCCTGTTGCGTCGGCTCGGGATCCTGGCCCGCGAAAACCGTCACGCTGCGATCAGGACGCGCCCGATGGCTGAGCGCGGTCTTCACCGCCGGTCGCGCATTGCGCGCCGCACATCCGCACATGCTGTTCACCACCACCAGCGTGGTTCCCTCGCTGCTCTTCAGCGCCTGATCAACGTCAGCGGCTGTCTTCAGTTCCTGCACGCCGAGCTGCGTCAGCTCGGCGCGCATCGGGGCAATGAAACGCTCATCGTACATCATCCAACTCCTGACAGAAAGTGAAGCGGCAGGCAACGCATGCCCTGCTGGCTAGAACAGCACATCCTCGGCCACGTTCGTATCGCGAACCAGCGCCAGGATGGCGGCCTGCGGCACCACCAGGTAGCGCTCATTCTCGAAGGTGATTTCCACACTTGCCTTACGAAAAAACAGCGCGAAGTCGCCCACTCGCGCCTGCATCGGCACATGTCGCGTCCCCGACGTCGCGCCCGGCTGCGCGTTGCGCCACGGCTCGTCATTGTCCTGCGACGTCAGATCCGGCATTGGCAGGCCCGGTCCGGTGGCGATGATGCGTCCGCCTTGCACGGCCTGATTGTCCACCGCCGTCGGCGGCAGATAGAGGCCAACGTTCGTGCGCTCCTCGCCACTTTCGATGGCGACGAGTACCCTGTCTCCGACGACGATCAGCTGCTTGTTCTTTTTCCGCATGGCGGCCCTGGTCGACCCGGTCCGCAGCGCATCTGCCGACCATTGGACGTAAGATAGCGTCCTCTGACGGCCGAACTGACTATCGCCGACCTCGGCCAGCCCGCACCGCGCGTCCCGGACCAACCAGATGGAATCGCGTCTGCCGACGGTACCCCCAGCGCACGACCCCTGCACCATCGAGAATCACGTCCTCCTCCTGCCCGACACGCACCCGCTGATTGCCCCACTCCGGCACTCTCGACGTCGCCTGCAACTCGATCGAGTACCAGGTGGAGGGCTGCATCACATGGTCGCCACGACCTGGCACACCGTCCTGGTAGTCCCACAGCCCGATCAGTGCGCCGGCGCCATGCCCGTGCATGCCGATCGGGTGCGAGTAGATGGTGCCGTCGATGCTGTCACGCGCCATCTGCTCCCGCGAGAGCCGCAGCACCTCGTTCCCGGTGCGCCCCGGCTTGATCGCACTGACGACGATGTCCTGCAGGGCATTGGACGTTGCGAGTGCCCGTTGCAGCCCGGCCGGGACTTCCGTCTCGCCATCGCGCAGCACATACCCCATGTGCTGCGTGTCGGTGTTGAGACGAAGCGCGGTAATGCCGAAGTCGCAGTGCAGCACGTCGCCCTTCTGAATCACCGGATCGTCGCCCAGCGTGGCATCGTCACCCGCACGGCGCTGCACGTCCACGGAAGGCTGGAACCAGGTCGCCAGTCCGTACTCGGCGATCCGCTGCCGCATCCACCAGACCACGTCGCTGGTTCGCGTGACTCCGGGCGTGATCACGCGGGAGGAAAACGCCTCCTCGATGATATCCCATGTCAACCGGTTCATGCGCTCGAAGACCGCTTCCTCCTCGGCCTGACGGGTGCCGATCAGATCCACCGCGAGCCGACCGGCCGGTGTGATGGTCGGACGCCAGTCGCCTGCAGGCTTCAGCACTTCACGCGACAGCATGCCGGTGTACTCACCCAGCGTCAGGCCGTCAGCAAATGCGAACGTGGTGTCGATGTCGAGCGCAATGCGCTTCGGTTTGCGATCACGGATCACCTTCGTCAGGACATCCCACTGCGCGGAGCCCCAGAGCTCGGCAGTCGTGCGCCCGGAGCTGACGTTCGTCGCCGTGAGCTCGGAGCGTATCGCGGAATACATCCCACCCTGTGATGTCCCCCCGAGCGCGAGCCGCTCCACGCCCTTTTCCGCGCCGCGGTCGTAGAACACATAGATGGTTCGCCGACGCGCCGAAAACGTCGTTGGTGCCACGATCGACGAGAAGACCGGATCTTCGTTGTACTCGCGCATCGGAATGATCCACATGTCGACGCTGTCACGGCGCATCAACATCGGCAGCGTTCGTTCCAGTCGCAGGCGCAGCCACTCCTGCTGCTGGCTGGCCCACTCCCGCTGCGTTCCAAGCGGATGGCGCGCATCAGCGTTGACCAGATGCGGGCCGACTTGCGCATTGGCGGGCCGGGCGAGCAGGAGAGCTGCGAGCGGAATGCACTGGACAACACGGCGCATGAGTATCGCTCCGAAAGTGAAATGAACCGTGCGCCTTCGCGGGCAGCGAAGCCGCTATTGATCGTCCTTGGGGTCGTCTATCACGACGTCGCCCACCGCAGTGACGGACCGGCGAATCCCCTGCACCACGAGCGCCAGCACACCGCCGTACAGGCTCAGCACGACGAGGTGCGTCGACAGTACGGTCGCGGCAATACTGGCCAGATCAGACCATTCTGCCGTGGCACTGCCATAAATCTCGCTGCCGAGTACCACCAACGCGGCTGACGTCGCAACCTCACTCACCCCTTCCACGAGCGCGAACACCGGCACGCGCCACAACCAGCGCTTGAGCGGGTAGTTCCCGACGTGCAGAGTGGCCATGCCGAAGAACACCAGCACGCCAAGCGCGATGACGGAACCGAAGAACAGTGGTGAGCCGGTTGGGCCAGTCTGGAGAAAGAACGCGCGCAGCAGTCGCCAGATGATGCCCGTGACGACCGCGGTGGCCGGCAGCGACCTGCTGAACTTGCGCAGGGCACTGGCTTCGTAGGCATCCCACGCGCCAGTCGTCGGAGGGGCGAAACGGACCATGACAGCAACTTGACGACCGGCGACCCTGAAAGGCAAGCAGAGACCAGCCATTCACGCACTGCGGGGCCTGGTCCTGGAGTCATTGCATCCGTCTCGACGCGCGCCGCAGCTATCGCGGCGTGATCTGCGCCGCGATGAACTGCAGACTCTCCGGCAAGTGCGCCCGCCAATACGCCCAGTCGTGACGCCCAGTCCACTCCGCATACCGGAGCGGAACACGAAGTGACACCAGCCGATCCCGGAATGCGCGGTTCATCGGCAACAGCGAGTCCCCGGTACCAACGTCCACGAAGATCGCCGGGGGTTGGACTGCGCGTGCGAGCAGCCGCTCGATGAGGCGCGCCGGATCACGCCCCATCCACGACACCGAGTCGGTGCCGAAGGCCGGCGCAAGCTGCTCCCACCGCGGCCCGGCGGCAGCACGCAACTCCTCGCGCGTCCGTGCGTCGCGCACGAGCACGGCGCCCGTGGTCGACAGGGCAGAGCTGTCGGCCATCATCGCCGGCCGGAGCACACCGCTGTGGCTCGCGGCGGCGGAAAAGGCCTCAGGCGCGCGCGCCACGATGCTGATCGCGCCGTAGCCCCCCATGCCCGCACCGGCAATCGCACGCGACTCGCGCGTCGCCACCGTGCGAAACGCCGAGTCGGTGAATGCCACGACATCGTGGATCACATAGTCATCGTACTTGGCCCAGGGCACGCAGAAGGTGTCTGCGTTCTCCTGCCGCGGCGCACGCCGGCATGCGGCGAGATCGACGAGGCCATTCCATGTCGTCCACCAGCCGTTGTCGCCGTCAGGCATGACGATGATCATCTCCGGCATGCCGGTGGCAATCAGTGAATCCATCGTCGCCGCTAGTGCACCACGATCGATCCAGTCGCGTTCACCGCCCCACACGCTGTGCAGGTACACGGCAACCGGGTACCGCCGACGGGACGCGATGCTCGTGGCGTATGATGGCGGCAGGTAGACCACGAGATCCTTGCGCACGCCCAGTGCCTGAGACCACATCGTCTGCGTCTGCACCGTGCCGGCCGGTGCGGACGCCACTCCTTGTGCGTGACCGCGGCCAGCGCAGCACGCAAGCGCAGCTGCGGTGCACAGAAATCGCGAGACTGTCAGCACGACTGTTTCCCGCCGGAAAGGTTCATTGGTTTGGCGTACCGCGCCGCAACCACACGTAGAGCGGGGTCCCGGCCATGATGGCGAGGAACCCCCACATCGACGAGTCAGGACCAACGCCGTACATCGTCCACAGGACGAACAGAAAACCAAGCGACGCCTCGACCGTGACGCGCGGCACCATTGCCGTATCGTACTGTTCGGGATGCCGCCGTGCGAGCAGCAGCTCCGCCGCACACGCGTACAGATGCGGCAACAGCGTCGTGAGGATCGCCAGCAGAGCCACGAACCTGAACACGCTCAGCAACGACTGGGAGAAGTACAACAACAGCAGCACGCTTGGAATCATCGTCCCGACGATCATCGCGACGTGGGGCGTGGCGAACCGCGGATGCAGCCGACCGAGCGGTGGAAAGAACAGTCCGTCCTGCGCCGCAGTGACAGGGATGCGCCCGGCCATCAGGACCCAGCCGTTCAGGGTTGCGACATTCGAGCCGAGCGCAGCGACGCCGATGACCAGCGCTGCCCAGGGGCCAACGGTCCTTTCCATCGCGAGAGCAATCGGTCGTGGGCTCGCTGCCAGTTCACCGGTCGGCACGGTTCCGATCACCATCAGTGCGGTGAGAAGAAACACTGCCGTTGCCAGCCAGTACCCGAGCATGGTCCCGCGCCCTATCGTGGCACCCCCTTCCTGCACTTCGTCGGCCGGCACCGTGGCCGACTCGACACCGGAATAGGCCCACACCACCAGCGCGCAGGCGGGCGCCAGCGCGCGCCAGCCGTTCGGTGCGAACGGCGAGAAGTTCTCGATGCGCACCTGCGGCAGAGCCAGCAGTGATCCCAGCAGCAACGGTACGACGGTCACGATCATGAGCATGATCTGCAAGCGCGCGCTGTGCCCGACGCCGACGATATTCAGCAGACAGAGCCCCCAGAGCAGCGCTTGCGCCAGGACGAACTGCTGCATCGGTGAGGCGCGGAGTGCGTCGCTGAAACCGGTCGCGTAGCCAATGACTGCGGTGACGATGGCCGCATTGCCGATGGTGGCGCTCAACCAGTAGCTCCACACCGTCTGGAATGCCGCAAAGTCACCGAATGCTTCACGGACATAGACGTACGGACCACCCGTCTTCGGCCAGCGCGCACCAAGTCGTGAGTAGGTGCGTGCGATGAAGAAATAGCCAACGGCCGTCACTCCCCATGCCGCGAGTGCCAGCGGACCCGCCGCGCCTGCCATCGTTGCGGGCAGCGTCCAGATCGATGTGCCAACCATGTTGCCAACCGCCAACGCCACAACGCCAAGCAGCGTCAGCCGCCGTAGCGGAGCAATCGCAGTCGTCAGCGGAACACGTGGCCAAGACGCGACCACCGGATGTCCGTGATGAACGGCAGCGCGCGGTCGGAATCGTCAGCGTTGTAGCTGTAATACACGAAGATCGGCCTGCCGCGAAGATTCCCGCGCGGCACGATGCCCCAATACCGACTGTCCTTGGACTCGTAGCGATTGTCGCCAAGCATGAACAGATGGCCGGCCGGAATGACCAATGGCCCCCAGTTGTCGTGCGTCGGCACGGCCGGGGGCTCGCCGAATCGTGAGCCCTTCACCTCGATCTTGTGCTGCCACTCAAACAATGGATGCGTCTCGTCGGCACCGAGCTTGACGGTGCTCTCATCCGCGCGCTGCGGATATGGCGTTCCGTTCACGTGGACCACGCCGTCGCGCATGTAGAGCGTGTCACCCGCCGTTCCCCACAACCGCTTGACCAGCGTCGGTTGTGGATCATTGCCGATCGCCGCCTCGTCCGCCTGATACGGCGATCTGAATACCACGATCTCGCGTGATTTCGGCTCGGCGTACCCCGGCAGGGTGACATCCGTGAATGGGATGTTCGGTCCATACACGAGGTTGTTCACGAACAGCCAGTCGCCCACGAGCATTTCGGGCACCATGCTCGGTGACGGGATTCGGTACGCCTGAAACAGAAAGATCCGGATCACGAAGAAGAGCAGAATCGGCACGATCCAGCCTTTGAGTCCTTCGACGAATCCAGCGCGTTCGCCGGCGGTGCGTTTGCCGCGCGCGGCGGCAACGACGTTCGTCACCGGCGGGGGAGGACTCGATTTCTGTTCGGCAGCCACGGAAGTCGGAACGGCAGGGGTGCGGACGGTCAGACGGAGAGGATCGGGCGAACGCAGTCGAGGGCCTGCCCTCAGGTGGACACGCCCTCGATCCGGTCACTCAGAAAGATAACCCGTCCGGAGACGGGAGATCCCGGTCAGCTCAGATGCTTGGACACCAGTGCGGTCATCTCGAACATCGTCAAGGTGCTCTTGCCACCAAACACGGCCTTGAGCTTGTCGTCGGCGAGGATGTTCCGCTTGTTCGCCGGGTCCTGCAGTTCGTGCGTCTTGATGTACGCCCAGATGGCGCTGGTGACTTCAGTCCGTGGACGGGCGTCACCGCCGATCACGGCCGCGAGTTCAGGACTCACGGTCATGGCCTTGCTGAACGCGGTTGCGGGCTTCTTGGCCGCCGGGTCCTTCGCGGCGCTATCCTTGGAGGCCGGGCGCTTCGCGGCGGCCTTTTTTGCTGGGGGCATCGCAGATCCTCGAGAATTCGGGAGAAGCGAGCGACGCTCGCCATCGGTCAAGCGAGACTCGCACACTCGGCACGGCCGACACCGGCGATTGCCTGGCACCGACCATGATGGGCGGGAAGGTACACACAGGGTCCCCCGACGCAACCGCGGCCGTCACCCCTGTGCTGAGGGGGATTCAGGCATCGGTGTCGAATGAACGCAGCAGAGCGATCATCCGGACATCGTTCGGGTCGGGGCTGGGGTCATCGTCCGCCACAGCCTCGTCCGCCTGCGGTGTTTCCAGCAGGAGCGGGATGCCACGAGTCCGAGGGTCCGAGAGCAGCCACCGGAAGGCATCGGCTCCGATCGCGCCCTCCCCGACCAGCATGTGCCGATCCTTGTTCGATCCGAGCGCCCCGAGACTGTCATTCAGATGCAGGAATGTCGGCGGCTCGCCACACGCCGTCTCGAAGGCATCGAGCACCGCGCGACACGCCTCCTGCGACGCGCTGATATCGTAACCAGACGCAAATAAATGACAGGTGTCCAGACCGTAGCCCGCGCGCTGCCGGACGGACGCCGGCAACGCAGCCAGGATACCGGCGACCTCCTCGACGGTCCTCCCGATCGTGTTCCCGGCGCCGGCGCTGTTCTCGACCAGCAGCTTCGTGGTGCCATCCACGCTCTCGAGGGCTCGGGTCATCGCGACGGCAACTCTCGCAACCCCCGCATTCCGGTCCTGATCCGTCGCCGCGCCCGGATGAAAGCACACGCCACGAACCCCGAGCGCCGTGCTTCGCTCAAGCTCCTTCGTCAAAGCCGTTGCCGCCCGCTCCCACTTCTCCGCTTCCGGTGTCGCGCAGTTCAGCACGTAGCCCGCATGAACGATCACGCTGTCACGAGCAATGCCTGTTTCGTTCAATGCCGCGTGAAACGCCGCAACACGCTCCGGTTTCACGCCTGCCTTCTCATTGTAGAACTTTGGCACCGCACTGAAGATCTGCAGTGCATTCGCGCCGGCGTTGCCCGCGCGGCGCGCGGCCATCGGGATTCCGCCGGAGTCGATCGTGTGTGCGCCAATCAGCCGTGGCATGGGTGACGTGGAAGTGGGGTTATCGCGGTACGAGCCGCGCGCGGCGCAACAAGAAGGCACTGCCCGACGCCGACGACTCTGTCCATCCGACCCAGAGTTCGCTGCCTGAGAGTCGCACGATCTGTGGCGCAGAAGCGGATTGAGAACTCGTGCTGACCGGGATGAGCCGTGCCGACTGCTCGAACAGATGCCCCGCTGTCAGCGACACGCTCATGGCGATGCGTCCCTGTTCGCTGTTCGGGTCTTCGTACGCGACCGCCACCGTGTCGCCGCGACTTCCGAGCGCCACACGGACCGGGCGCTCGCCGTAGACGATCGCCACTGGTGCCTCGAACTGCGGCATCAGCGGATTCATGAGATGGGCGTAAAACACGCCTGGCCCTTCGGGAGCCACCATGTAGTAGCTCACGTGCACGTATCCGTTGATGCTGTCCAGCACGACCGCCGGACGTGGGCGCGCACACCCGAGAAGCGCGACATCGACCGAATCAACGACGATTTGCCTGACGATGTCTCCGCCGGAGTCGCGTGCCGCCGCCAACAGGAGCGCGCTGCTGTCGGGCCGGATCTGCCACCACGCCGACCACGATGTTCCGCGCACCGAGGGTGTCTCAACCATCGATCCTGGACACGCCGACGGCGTACGTGGCATCGTCGCGGCCTCCGCAGCGACGGGCGCCGTCTCCACCACCACCTCCGGGGAACCGCCTCGCATCCACCGTGCCGCATAGCGAACCATGCTGTCGGACCGCGACGCGATCGGCGCGGGCGGCTGCCATTCGACCGGCGGCGCATCCCACGCACAGCCCGCCACGAGTGCCATCAGAACGAGACTTCTCACCAGAACAGACATACGGAAAATCTACCGCAGCCGGTCCACCGGCGACCGGCGTGCCGTGGCTAGCTTTCCGTATTCCGGCGGTTTCGCACCTCTCGACACAGCTCCTTCCTCCATCGTGCCTCTCATGACGCCCCCTCTCGTCTCGCCAGTCGGCGCCTCGCAGTTTGCCGGCTCTCGCCGCATTCCCGCGCCGGTCAACGAGCCGGTCCGCAACTACGCCCCAAACTCATCGGAGCGAACTGAGCTGCAAGCCAGGCTTGCGAGCATGTCTGCCGAACGCGCGGAAGTGCCGCTCGTGATCGGAGGAAAGCGCATCCACTCCGGCGACACCGCGACGCAGGTCATGCCGCACGCACACCGGCACGTGATCGCCGACTGGCACAAGGCGCGCGCCGAGCACGTCACGGCCGCGATCGACGCAGCGGCCGCGGCCCAGAAGGATTGGGCCGCGTGGAGCTGGGAGGACAGAGCCGGCGTGTTTCTCAAGGCGGCGGAACTGCTCACGACCACGTGGCGCGCCACGCTCAACGCCGCGACGATGCTCGGACAGTCCAAGACCGTGCACCAGTCCGAAATCGATGCCGCCTGCGAGCTGATCGATTTCTGGCGCTTCAACGCCGCATTCGCCGAAGCGCTCTACGCGGAGCAGCCGGTGAGCACGAGCGCCACCTGGAACCAGTCGGATTACCGACCGCTGGAAGGCTTCGTCTACGCGGTGTCGCCGTTCAACTTCACGGCCATCGGCGGCAACCTCTCCGGTGCGCCGGCAATGATGGGCAACACCGTGATCTGGAAGCCTGCATCGACCGCGATTCTGTCGGGGTGGACCGTCATGCAGATCCTCGAGGAAGCCGGCTTGCCGCCAGGCGTCATCAACTTTCTCCCCGGTGATCCGGGACCGATCTCGAACACACTGCTGACGCACCGCGATCTGGCCGGTGTGCATTTCACGGGAAGTACCGGCGTCTTCAACGGCATGTGGGAAACGATCGGCAGGAACATGGGCAACTATCGCAGTTACCCGCGCATCGTCGGCGAGACGGGCGGCAAGGACTTCATCGTCGCACATCCCTCCGCCGATGCGCGCGCACTGGCCGTCGCCATCGTGCGCGGCGCCTTCGAGTATCAGGGCCAGAAGTGCTCGGCTGCCAGCCGCGTGTATGTCCCGAAGTCGCTGTGGCCGACGGTCCGCGATCACGTGGGTCAGATGGTGAGCGAAATCAAGGTCGGCGACGTGCGGGACTTCTCGAATTTCATGGGCGCCGTGATCGACAAGAAGGCCTTCGACAAGCACACCGAGTACCTCGCGCTCGCGCACAAGGAGTGTGAGGTCGTCACTGGTGGCACGGCCGACGATGCGTTGGGATACTTCGTGCAACCCACGCTCGTTCGCACCGATGATCCGAACCATCGCATGCTGCAGGAAGAGATCTTCGGGCCGATCGTCACCGCGTATGTCTACGACGACAACGACTGGCTCGAGACGCTGCGCCTGGTGGATCGCACCAGTCCATACGCGCTCACCGGCGCGGTCTGGGCGCGCGAGAAACAAGCGGTACTCGATGCGATGTCGATCCTGCGCAACGCCGCAGGCAACTTCTACATCAATGACAAGCCTACCGGTGCCGTGGTGGGTCAGCAGCCGTTCGGCGGTGCGCGTGCGTCCGGCACCAATGACAAGGCTGGGTCGAAGATGAACCTGATGCGGTGGGTCAGCGCACGGTCGATCAAGGAAACCTTCGTCCCACCGACCGACTGGGCGTATCCGTTCCTCGCAGAATGACCGGAGTGTCGGTGGCCGCTGAACCGCTGTTCGTTCATTACTTCACGCTCGACGTCTTCACCGAACAGCGGTTCGGCGGCAATCCGCTCGCGGTCGTGCTCGACGCGCGCGGGCTGAGCACCGCCCAGATGTTGCAGATCACGCGCGAGTTCAACTACTCCGAGACGACGTTCGTTCTGCCCGCCGAGGACGAATCCACGACGCGACGGGTGCGGATCTTCACGCCCGGCGGTGAAGTTCCATTCGCCGGTCACCCGACCATCGGGACGGCGATTGCGTTGATCTTTTCCGGTGACGTGCCCCCGACAGGCGAGCAGGTGCAGGTGGTCCTCGGGGAAAACGTCGGCCCAGTGCCGGTCACCGTGCGTCTGCGCGATGGCGTACCGGAGTGGGCGCAGCTCTCGACTGCCCGGCTTCCGGTGGAACAGCCACCGATGGATCGCACCGTCGTCGCTGACCTGCTCGGCCTCTCTGTCACCGATGTCGTTGCTGCCGAGTCGCACCGGCCGACGGCGACGTCGTGCGGCCTGCCGTTCCTCATCGTTCCTCTCGTGTCGCGAGAGGCGGTGGCCCGCGCACGCATCAACGATCCAGTGTTCGCGCGACACTTGCGTGGGACCGAATGCGCGATGGTGCTGGTGTTCTCGACGCTGGACGATGTACCGGGTGTCGATCTGCACTGTCGCGTGTTCTGCCCTGATGACGGCGTTCCCGAAGACCCTGCCACCGGCAGCGCAAACGCCGCGCTGGCCGGATACCTCGCGGCGCGTACGCCACGGACCGGCACACTCCGCTGGGTCGCACAGCAGGGCATCGAAATGGGCCGCCCATCGCGCCTCGAACTCGAGGCAGACAAGAGTGCCGATGGCGCCATCACGGCCGTGCGTGTCGGCGGCGCCGCCGTGCTCATGGCGGAGGGACGGCTGCGCGTCGTGTAGTGTGTTGAAGTGGAAGTTCGCAGCGAAGGAAGGACCGGCAATTCTGCTGCGAATTTGTACTTTATCACACGAGTGCCGTGTGACGGTCCGCGCGATCGCGTCGTTATCCCTGTGACCGCAGGTTTCGCAGGTATCGCTCCGGTGCCTGCAGGAAATCACGCGTCAGCCGGACGTGATCCGTCTGCTCCCACGGAACCTCGGCCACTGGAGTCTCGTCGAACGAGTAGATGCGTGCCCCGGGAAAGGCGAGCAGAAGCGGAGAATGCGTCGCAATGATGAACTGTGCCCCGTCAGCGACGAGATCGAACATCATCGCGAGCAGTGACAGCTGCCGCTGCGGCGAGAGCGCAGCCTCCGGTTCGTCCATCAGGTACAGCCCGCGCGGAACGAGACGCTGCTGAAAGAAGTTCAGGAAGGCTTCACCGTGCGATTTCGCATCCGGATCGGCTCCATACCGCCGCTCCATATCGGCCAGGCTCGCCTGTACCGGCCCCTTCGCGAGCGCCTTCGCCCTGGCTGAATGGCCGATGTACTCTTCGTCGATTCGCCCGAGTGTTTCCACGAACTCCGCACGCTCGCGCTTCAGCAGGTTCTGGAATCCGAAGAAGTCTTCCGCGCGAAGGAAGAAGCCCCGGTTGTTGCGCGCGCGCCATGTTAGCTTGAGCGCGCGTGACAGCGCGAGCTGGTCCGTGAGCGTGGGATCGTCCTGAGCGCGCATGGCGGCCCCCGCTGACGGCAGCGATGCCGCAATGGCGATCGCCTCCAGCAATGTCGATTTACCAGAGCCGTTCTCGCCAACGAAACAGACGACTGGAACGTCGAGATCGAGTGCGGTCAACGATGCAATCGTCGGGACGGAAAACGGAAAACGCTGAGCGTTTGCCCAGCGTGGCAGCGCATAGTGCACGCTGATGAGCTGAGAACCGTCGCCATGACCATCGGGGTTCGGCGTGGCGGTGGTGCGTCGACGCGGCGCGCGCGGCGGCAATCCTACGCGCCTCCCGTGACCTGCGTGATCCGGTTGCCTGCGTCGACAAACACCTTGCGCGGCTCGAAATCAGCTCGCAGCTCTTCCGGTTCAAACACGCCGAACGCCATGATGATCACCAGATCACCAACCTGTGCCATGCGAGCCGCAGCACCATTCAGCTTGATGGCGCCACTGCCACGTGCGCCTTCAATGGCGTACGTCTCGAATCGGGCGCCGTTGTTCACATTCACCACCGCGACCTTTTCGTACACCCTGAGGTCAGCGGCGTCGAGCAGGTCGCGATCGATCGTCAGCGACCCCTCGTAGTGCAGATCGGCGTCCGTCACCGTCGCACGGTGGATCTTGGCCCGGATCATGATGCGTTGCATGCAGAAAAAACTACACGCGGCGGAGGCATCATGCTCCCCGCCGCGTGCAGTCGGGTACCGCCTCTAGAACCGCGCGCCGAGCGAGATGTCGAACCGGTTCCCCTTCCGTGGGTAGATGCCTCGGCTGACGTCGATTCGGATCAGCCCGTCCACGAACGATGAGCCAAGCCCCCACCCGGCAAGCGGGCGTCCTGGCGTCGAGAAGTTCTCGCGCGCGCCGGCCCAGCCAAGGTCCAGGAAGAGCGTGCGCCGTGCAGCGGCGCTGCCAAGACCAAGC
>JANMNM010000117.1:0-9369 GCA_031373905.1 Gemmatimonadaceae bacterium
ACGAGGATCGGCAGGGCATCTCGCGGCGAGAGCACACCACGCTGAATTCGCTCGCGCAGCGACTCCCCCTCGACGAACGGCATCGTGTACCACAGCAACCCTTCTGCCTCGCCTGCTGACAGAAGCGGCACGATCATCGGATGCTGGAGGCCGGCGGCGAGCTGGACTTCGCGGCGGAACCGTTCGCGGTTCACACCGGCGGCCAGCTCCGGGGTCAGGATCTTGATGACGACGTTGCGCCCAAGGGCGACTTCCGTCGCGAGGAACACGCGACTCATGCCGCCGCCACCGAGCTCGCGCACAACGCGATACTCGTCGCCAAGGGCGAGTTCGAGATGTTCCTGGAAGGATGCCGACACGGAGTGGTTGAGGAGGCTACTCATAAATGTACCTCTGGGACCCACGACAGACTACAGAGGTTGCCTGCGCAGGTTCCCTGTTGCGTCTCCCGTTCCGGCGCCCCGTGCCGCCGCCACCGTCCCTTTGCGTTCGAGTGTCCCCCAGCCAACCAGTCCACCACGCGCTGCCGCAACGAACGATTTCAGCACCACCCAGTACATGAGCTGCCGGTACGCGAACCGTTGCAGGAGGATCAGCCAGGTCAGGCTCCGCTCTTCGCCGGGTTCGAGCAGGAAGGCGATCACTGCTGCCGCCCAGTCCATCAGCAGGAAGGCGAGGTAGACGCCCGCAAGCTGCAGTCCGCTGCTCCAGGCGAACGTGGGGCCATGCTCGAGATACGTCACGCCGACGCCGAACACGCTGGCGAGGAAGATCAGATCGGCGAGCGGCGAGACGGCGGCAAAAAGGAGTTGGAAGATCAGCGTGTTCGGCATGGCGACCATACCCAGTGTGCCAAAGCGCCGACGGCCAAGCGTTGCCCGGTGCTTCCAGGCACACTGGAGTGTCCCGAAACTCCAGCGGAATCGCTGACGGGCCAGCGTGCGAAACGTGTCCGGCGCCTCCGTCCACGCGATGGCACGCTCGGCGTACGCCACGCGCCACCCGCGCCGCCGAAGCGCAATGGTGGCGTCCTGATCCTCGGCCAGCGTGTCGTGCGAGAACCCACCCGCTTCGAGGAGCGCGTCACGCCGCCATGCGCCCACGGCGCCCGGCACCACGGTGATGCAGTTCAACAGGTCGAATGCACGCCGATCCACGTTCTGGCTCGTGACGTATTCAAGCGCCTGCCACCGGGTGACGAGATTGATCCGGTTTCCGACTTTCGCATTGCCCGCGACTGCGCCAACGGCAGGATCGCGCAGCGGCCCGACCAGTTCCGCGATGGTGCGGGGCTCGAACACCGTGTCGGCATCGAGGCAGATCACGATTCCGCCTGTCGCATGCCGGATGCCGAAGTTGAGCGCGCTGGACTTGCCACCGTTCTTCTTCACGAGCACCGTCACCCGCGGATCGTCACGGAACTCGGCCGCTGCAATCGCGCCGGTGCCGTCCGGTGAGCCGTCATCCACCACCACGACGTCGAGGCGGCCGGCATAGTGCTGTGCCAGCAGGCTGTAGATCGTCTTCGTGATCACCTTGGCTTCGTTGTACGCCGGCACGATGACGCTGACGTGGGGTGCGAAGTCGAGTGGCTCCCGTGCGCCGCGCCCCGCGCGAAACCGGTGCACGATTGCCAGCGCGAGGACGATGGCGATGCGGACCGTCCCGAGAATCACGGCGATGAAGAAGAGCCACTTCACGAGAGCCTGCAGGACACCGATCGTCACGAATGCCGCCAGCGTGAACGCCCGCGACGTGGCGCTCGTCGGCGGCAATGGCGGCATGGCCTGGTCGCGGGTCAGTCCCATCAGTTCGGACAGCAGCACCACGGTATCACCGCGTGCCTTCAGCGAGTCGATCAGTGGCCCGATTGCCGCAACAGTCTGCCGGCGATCGCCACCGCTGTCGTGCAGCAGCACCACGTTGCCCCGATCGCGGCTGTCGAGCACGTTGCGCACGATCTGTGCAGCGCCGGGCTCGAGCCAATCGTCCGAGTCCACGTGAAGTCCGACGGTGATGTAGCCGAGATCATTCGCGAGCGACACGGGAACCAGTTCGTCGGCCGTCGTTGGCTCCGCGTCACCGAAGTATGGCGGCCGGAACAACGCGCTGCGCCGATCGGTGATCGCTTCGATGAGGCGTTCCGTGGCATCGAGCTCGAGGCGCGTGATGAAGGATGGCGTTTGCGCGAGATTCGGATGGGTGAAGGTGTGGTTTCCCAGCTCATGCCCCTCCGCCATGATGCGGCGGGTGAGGGAGATTTCACCGAGCGCGTTGGCCCCGATGATGAAGAAACTCGCGTGCACGCCGCGCGAACGGAGCGTGTCGAGGATTGCGGGGGTCCAGCGATCGTCGGGACCGTCGTCCAGCGTGAGGGAGACGCGGTGTGGCGCGTTGGCACCGGTTCGCTCGATCACATACGGCGACGGCAGCGAGTTCCACTGGACGCGTGTGATCAACTCGGAGTTGCTGTTCACGCCGATGGTCCGACGCCCGGTGACCGGGCGCGAGGCGACGCGGAGGATCTCACCGTCGCCCGAGAACTCGACATCGTAACCCGGTTCGATGGCGGCGAGATCGCGCACAGCGTCGGGGACACGCTGCGACCCGATGACGTTCCAGAGCGACGGGTCCTCGGCGCCAAGGCGCCACAGTGCCACACCGCGGGCGCCCAGTCCAACGGCGGCCGAGAGATGATTCCACGCCGTCGTTGCATCGAGAAACCAGACCTGATGGTCAACCGAGTCCGGCGCGGTCCATGTCGCCACCGGATTGAGCGACGGTGACGCGAAGGCAATCGTGCCGTGATTCTCCCGCACGTCGCGCATCACTTCCGCGAACGTCGCCGCTTCCGCAGGCCGCGAATCGCCCGTGTCATCCCAGTGATAGCCGTACGTCCCGACTGCGAATATCGCTTTCGCCTTCGGGATCAGCGTCAATGCGTGTGCCGCGCGCTCTTCATACCACTGCTGACTGGCGACCGGACCGGGATCCCCGGTGGAATAGTGCTCATCATACAGCATGCTCACGACGTACTCCGCCGACCGCCCCGCGGCGCGCATCTCAGCGTCGCTCGCATCGGCGGCAACGGTCTGCATGACGACTGCGCCCTGTGGCTTCAATGCCGCGCCCAGCTCGGCGACGAACCGACCCAGTCCGTCGCGCGACGCTTCATCGGCGAGCTCGATGTCCACCATGATGCCCGACAGCCCGAAACGTGTGACGCCCGCAACCAGCAATGCGATCACTCGTGCACGGTTGTCAGCACTGGTGAGCAGCCGGCGCGCGCGGTGCGCATCGAACTGATGCGACGTGGCATCCACGTTCGTGAGCATCGCCACCAGGCGTGGACGTTGCTCGGCGGGAAGGGCTTGCATCAGGCTGACGACGTTCTTTCGCACGGTATCGCCGAGGTCCCACCGCACTGCCTCGCCGCCGGACTCCAGGAAGGCCCACTCGCCCACCACCCAGTCCATCTCGCTCGCATGCGCCGTCAGCGCGGCGAACGAGTTGTCGTCCCAGTTGACATAGAAGCCCATCACGATCGGGCCGCTGTCAGTGGCGGCACTCCGTGATCGCGCGAGAGCGCCCTGCGCCCTCGGACCTGGCAGCACGGGCGCCACTCGATGCTTCTCCAGCGCTTCGACGAGCTTGCGGCGTGCAACGGCTCGTCGCGCGGGTGCGCGCCGAGCCGATGGCGGCGCACTCACCGCGCCGGATGTGGCGGCACCACCGGGTTTCCATGTCGTCGGCAACAATGGCGGGACGAGCACCGTGAGCACGAGCACCGCAGCGAGGAGCGTCGTTCCGACGCCGAGACCGAGCGCCGCACCTCGCATGGCACGCCACCGGCGGCCACTCGGATCGGAGAACACGGGCACGACACGTGGTGTAAGGAGCGGCTGGCGATCGGGAAGCGACATGCAGCAGTGGTTCTCGTACGGTGTGCGTGGGAGCTGTCGTCGCGGGCCAGCGACCGTCGCGGTATGCTTCAGTTCCTGTTGGCGTTTCGACCACTCGTGCCCGCTGCTTGAGGTCCGTGCATGCTCCGCTCCCCTTCCGCCGTCGTCCTGTTCGCCCTGTCCCCACTTCTCGCGGTGGCTCAGAGTCCAGCTCAGTCCGCTTCCACACCGGCGGCTGGTCCTGCCATTGCCTCGCTTCAGATCCTGCCGCGGGAGCGCACCATGCGCGCCCGGGACACGTTGCGGCTGCGCGTGACCGCACTCGACGCCTCGGGAAAGCCGGTGCCGGACGCAACCGTGCGCTTCTTCGCTGCGGGTGGGTACTTCGAAGGCGCCGTACAGCCTGACGGCCTCATCCGCTCAGGATCCACCGGAACCATGCCCATAACGGTCTCAGCCACACGCCCCGGTCAGCGCCCGGTGGTGGAAAAGCTGGAGATCCGGATGCTTCCCGGCCCTGCGCATCACATCACCGTCGGCACGAACGTTGGCACGCTCGCGATTGGCCAGCGTATGCGTTATTCGGCAACCGCGTTCGACGAGGCGAATGAGAAGCGTGATGACCGTGTGCTCTGGACGAGCAGCAATCCGGCCATCGTCCAGGTCTCCCGCGACGGATTGGCCAGCGCCACTGCGGCGGGTTCGGCAGTACTCAAGGCCACGGCGGGCGGGATCACGCGCGACGTTCCGGTCACGGTCGCGGCACGGCGCATTGCGTCGCTGGAGCTGACACCGGCGTCCGCTGATGCACGAACGGGTGACGTGATCCATTTCGCAGCGCGGCCCAAGGATGCAGCCGGCCGCGTGATCGAGGGACTGACGCCCATCTGGAGCTTCAGCCCAGGTCAGGGGATCATCGGTCCCGACGGTGGCTTCGTCGGTTATGACCAGGGCACCTACACCATCACCGCGAGCTTCGGGACGCAGACCGCGGAAGCGACGGTGACACTGGCACCGCGCGACGTCCGTCGACCGCTCGAAGTCGTCGGGCGCGCGCCGCGCAAAGCCTTCACCACGGAAGAGGTCTGGCTGCATCCGAACGGCAAGGTGGCGTACCTCGGCACCGGCAGCGGCGGCGATCGATTCTACACCCTCGACATCTCGAACCCGCAGAACCCGATCATCAGCGACAGCATGGTGCTGAACACACGTCGGGTGAACGACCTGATGACGACGCCCGACGGCATGTTCCTCGTCAACACGCGCGAGGGCGCGTCCGACCGGAAGAACGGCATCGTGATCAGCAGCCTGGCCGATCCGCTGCACCCGGTGAAGATCGCGGAATTCACCGAAGGGATGAGCGCGGGCGTGCACTCGGCCTTCGTGTACGCGCAGCCGAAGTTCGGCACACACGTGTACGCGACGAACGATGGCACCGGCGCGTTTCACATCATCGACATCAGTGACCCGTACAAGCCGCGACAGGTGGCCGAGTGGCGCACACAGCGACCGGAGGCCGGCCGCTCACTGCATGACGTGGACATCCAGGACGGGCTGGCGTACCTGAGCTACTGGAACGACGGCCTCGTGATCCTCGATGTCGGCAACGGGATCAAGGGTGGATCGCCATCGAACCCGGTGCTGGTGAGTCAGTACAAGTACGACCTGAACGACCTGTATCGTCAGGTGGAGCTGTCGGGTGGTCCCGGCTTCATCCGCGGAACGCACACCGCGTGGCGCCACCGGAACTACGTGTTCATCGCCGACGAGGTGTTCCCGTCGAGTGGCGTGCAGGGCGCGAAGGATGCCTCGGCAGGACGGGCATACGGCCGGCTGCAGGTCATCGACGTGTCCAACTACGACGATCCGAAGCCGGTGGCGTTCTACGAACCGGAGTTCGGCGGCGTGCACAACATCTGGATCGCCGGCGACACACTCTACATGGGTGCGTACAACGCGGGCTTCCGGACGTTCGACATCAGCGGCGAACTGCGCGGCGACCTGCGCGCACAGCAACGCGAGATGGCGCATCTCAACACCGGCGACATGGACGGCTTCGTGAAGAACGCGGCCATGACGTGGGGCGTGGTTGTGCGCGACGGCCTGGCGTATGTGAACGACATGTACAACGGATTGTGGATCGTGCGGATGAAGCCGAAGCGAGGCATCACACCGTGAGCCGTACCGTGACCACCGTCGCCCTGCTGGGCGCGTGCGCTGCTTGGGCGACGGGGTCGCAGGCGCAGGCGCTGGCGCGCGCGGCGGCGCCGGTGGCCCCGGAGAAGACGTACACGATTGCGGTGGCGTCGGAGGCGACGGATGAGATTGCGATCATCACATTCGGGCCCAACGGCGCATCCGTGCAGGCGAAGATCCCCATCGGCTTGAGTGCAACCGATCCCGATGGGCCGCATGGTCTGGCCGTGTCGCCGGACCACCAGTTCTACTACGTCTCCACCGCGCACGGCACACCGTTCGGCAACTTCTGGAAGCTGCGCGCCAGTGACAATGCCGTCATCGGACGCGTGACGCTCGGAAACTTCCCGGCCACGGCGCAGATCACGCCTGAGGGGCATCTCGCATTCGTCGTGAACTTCAACCTGCACGGCGACATGGTGCCGAGCGACGTGAGTGTGGTTGGCGTGGACGACATGGTGGAGCTGACGCGCATCACGACGTGCACGATGCCGCACGGCAGCCGGCTGAATCCGGCGGGCACGAAGCATTACTCCGCCTGCATGATGGACGACATGATGGTGGAGATCGACGTCGCGAGCTTCACCGTGAGCCGGCATTTCATGCTCACGAAAGGCAAGGAGATGGGCATGAGCGGCGCACCCGCCGCGATGGCTTCCGGTGGCCAGCACGACATGTCCGGACACGGCATGACGGCGCCCGCCGCCGGCGATCCAACCTGCTCGCCGACGTGGGCGCAGCCGTCGGCGGATGGCAGCAGGATCTACGTGGCCTGCAACAGGACCAGCGACATCGTCGAAGTGGATGCCGCGTCGTGGCGGATGCTGCGTCGCATTCCCGCTGGCGATGGGGTCTACAACCTTGCCATCACGCGTGACGGCACGAAGCTCATTGCCACCAACAAGCGTGGACGCTCGGTGAGCATCATCGAGTTGCCAAGTGGCAGGGAGCTCGCGCGGGTCGCTACGCAGCGGAGGGTCGTGCACGGCGTAGCCGTCTCCGCCGATGACCGGTACGCGTTCATTTCGGTGGAAGGCATCGGGTCCGAGCCCGGAACGGTGGAAATCATCGACCTGCGCACGCTGCGAACGGTGGCGACGGTGGACGTGGGTCAGATGGCCGGCGGGATCGACATCCTGCGCTGAGACGCGCGGCGGAGCCGCGACGCCCGGCGAAGATCCGTGGGACGGGTTTCGCCGGACGCGTCGGACGAATATCGTGCCTCCGGTAGCGTGAGCGTCACGCAGGCTGCTCCCACCCTGTCCTCAATGATTTCCACCGTGGCGACGCGACATGTGAAGGGCCGTCTCCTGCTGCAGGTGGTGATGCTCGCCGGCTGCGGTCGCGCGGTGCGCGCACCGGAGCCGCCGCCGCTGAACATGGCGGCATACCAGGCGGAGACCGACACCTGGCGCATGAAGCGACTTGACGCGATCGCAGGGCGCGAGGGCTGGAGCACGGTGGCGGGGCTGTTCTGGCTCGATGACACCACGTACTCCGTTGGCAGCGGCCCGCAGAACGCCATCGTGCTGCCGGAGCGCCACACGCCGGCTGTCATTGGCACACTGGTCGTCACGGATTCGGCGGTTCGCTTCCGTGCGGCGCGGCGCGCGGGCGTCGTTGTCGGCAGCACACCGATCGATTCGCTGACACTCGCGTCCGACAAGGAACCGACGCCCACCGTGCTGCAGTCGGGGAGCGTGACGCTGCACCTGATCGAGCGTGGCGGGCGACGCGCGCTGCGGGTGAAGGACACGGCGTACGTCCTGCGGCGCGAGTTCAAGACGCTGGAATACTTCCCGCTCGACACCGCGCTTCGCGTTGCGGCACGGCTGGTGCCACACGCCACGCCCCGGACACTGCGCATCATGAATGTGATCGGACAGACCGAGGAGTATCGGTCGCCCGGGACGCTCGAATTCACGATCGGCGGGGTCACGCAACACGTGACTGCGGCGTTCGAAGGCAAGGACACGAGCCAGTACTTCATCATCTTCCGCGATGCGACCAGTCGCGAGTCCACGTATCCTGCCGGCCGGTTCATGTACACTGCGGTTGCCGACAGCAGCGGGGGGACGGTGCTGGACTTCAATCGCGCGTTCAATCCGCCATGTGCGTTCACGCCGTTCGCGACGTGCCCATTGCCGCCGGCCGAGAACGTGCTGTCTGTGCCGATCGCGGCCGGTGAGAAGCGCTACGCTGGACCGCACGGCGCAACCGCGGCGGAGATCACGCCGCCGCGTGCGCTGGTGCCACGGCGGAGTTGATGCGGGAGTACCGCTTTCTTGCCACGACTGAAACGCAGGAGGCACTTCGCCTCGCGCGCGGCGTGTGGCATGGCATGACGATCAGCGAGAATGCATTCACCGTGCACCTGGTGAGCGGTGAGGCAATCACCGTCGAGCCCGAGGCAGCCGACGTCGAGGACGCCTTCGAGACGTATAGGCTGAATGCGCGGGTGGACGCGGCACCAGCGCCGCCAAGCGATGCGGCCGGCGAGTTCGGCCTGGGGCGCAACGATGTCGTGCTGTTCACCGGCGCGACCTGGACTGTCACCGACCCCGAAGCGCAGTTGGGTGTGGAACTGCGGGAAGGCGCCGCCGTGCACTTCAGCGGGCATCCGGGCCAGTTGGCGGAAGATGCTGAAATCGTCTGCCTGACCACTGATGCAATCGTGGTCGCAACGACCACCGGCACGGGGCTGATGGTGCGCGTCGGGTTGAAGCCGGGTGCGATCGACGTCGTGCAGGACCAGGAGAAGATCACCGCGTTCCTGCTGGAGCGTGGCTACTCGTCTTAGGCTGCGGTTCGCCGTGCATGCAGCACGAGGGCCACGCCACCGAGGATGACCGTCCCGCAGAGCAACAGGCGCAGCGTCAGCGGCTCGTGCAACAGGAGCACGCCCGCGAGCGCGGCGAGCACCGGCACGCTGAGCTGCACCGTGGCTGCCGTCGTGGCCTGGATCTGACGCAAGGCGCTGTACCAGATCGCGTAACCGAGGCCTGACGTGATCGCGCCTGACGCGATCGCGAGGACACTGCCGGGCCAGTCCACGCGATGCGACGGAAGGAGAATCGCACTCATCGCCAGCGTGATCGGGATCGTTCGAAGAAAGTTGCCGGCGGTGACGGCTGTCGGGTCACCAACGCCTCGCGCACGCAATGAATACGCACCCCACGCCACGCCGGCGGTGAGCATCAACAGCGCGGCGGATACGGGCGGGGCACTGAGGCCGGGCAGCACGAGAGCGACAAGCCCACCGTAGGCGAGC